>NZ_JBFTNE010000014.1:0-140249 GCF_056397325.1 Cupriavidus sp. 05N39 | reverse complement strand
CCTTGCTACGCTGGGAATTCTTGTTGTACGGAGCCTAGAAGTTCCAGGCAAGCTCCGCATCGCCGACTCTGTCCCCATGAACGCCCATCAAATGTCGCCGCAGATTGCCCGCAAGTCGGAACCGGTGAGAAGGCGATTTCTATCTGCAGCGTTTAGTGCGTCCCTGGCTTCAATCATGGGCACGAAACCTCTGTAGCCACTATCTACCAAGTATTTGTCTAAGGCGAGATACATATCGGACTCGTCCGGCTCATCAGTTACCAGTGTTATATGCTGACACTCTGCGAGTTCAAATGCCCCTCTCCATTTCGGACGCAGCAAGTCAGCTACAGTTCCGCGTCCTTGACACCAGGTCAGGGCCGACAGCGCGACTTGACACCAACGCTTCTGCGCAACTGAAGCTGCGCTTGGAATATCCATAAGCCACAGACGCCAGCTCTCCAAGTTTGCTAGCACTCTGGCATACATTTTCTCTGCTGATGGCTCAACATGTCCGTTGTTGAATGAAGCAAGCGCTGGTAGGTGCGGCGGCGTCTCAATAATGCTTAGAGTCTTTCCAGCATGTTTGTCTAGCGCCAGAGCCGGGCCGGATGCGACCTTATCCAGCACTATTTCGGCTCGATGAATATTGTCCGCAAAAGCTCGGCGGACTGCGTAACGGGGTACATCAAGCTCGATATTGATATATGGAAGCAGCTTCTTGCAATCAGAGATAATCGCTTCCACTTCGGCGACGACTTCCTCAAGCGCAGACGTAAGCGGGGCGTGAAAACCTGTTGACAGGTCGAGCACAAAGCTTGGGTCAAAGTCTTTCCCATCCCCCAAAAACGGGTTATTTCTGTATCGCAACTCGCTCTGCTCAACATCCTTGCGCGTCAGTCGGAGACCCAGCCAGCGAGCCTCGGTAATGTCCCTTTCTGTGATTACGCCGAGAGCATAACCGCGAGCGTTCGACGTTACGCGCACGCCTTCCACCAGAAGGTCGGCATGCATGTGAAGATGACCGTGTACCCATGCCGCAATCTTCGTCCTATGCTCTGCAAGTAAGGGCTCGAGAGCGCTTGCGTACGCACCCACCCGAACGAAGTCCGGATGATGCCGCATATCGGACCAATTGCTCGGATTCAATACACCTTCGTCAACCCCGAAACTAGATAAGCATCGTCGGCTAGGCGCGTGGTGGGTGACAACAATAGTTGGCCCCGAAAATGACTCTGATAGCTCATCCTCCAACCATGCAACTGTCTTCTTGTGAATGCAGTAAGCGATTGCCGGTGAGAATGCAATAGTTCCTTCAGTGGACCCTTTGGGTTCAAGGCCTGGCAATTCGGCCGAGGTGAGCAGACCACGAACAGCGTCCGCATTCCCACTTTGCTGATACCACTCCGTCGCGCTTATGTAGCGATAGTCTTGCATATGCGTTGCCGCTGACTGCACCAACGCGGGATGCCATTCACCAAAATCTGTCCACAGGGTCGCACCGAGAAAACGCACACCGCCGATGACTACGGATTCTTGCTCCAACACGTGTACATCCGTGCCGCGCGCCAGATTACGCGCTGCTTCCACAATCGAGCCGATATCGCGGTCCCACGCTTCGTGGTTGCCGAGCACGTAGACAATCGGCACTCCTAGTCCAGCGAGCCACGGGACCGCCAGTTCGACAGGCCCGATGTCCCCGGCTGCCACCAAGATGTCGAATTCAAGTCCATGCGGAATCTGATACGGCCCCGTTTCAAGATGAACATCGGAGAGCACGTGAAGACGTGGAGGTCGCTCGCCCCAGACCAGAGACCATGACGCCACGTCATCGACATCCGCTTGCGCATCACTTCTCAATTGCCTTTCACTCGTCATCACTCTGCTCAACTCCTGGCTGTTTGCCGACAGACCACGCGCGTACACGCTCACGCACGCGTGGCTCCCACACACCGCTCTCCGGATTGCAGAGTACGAGCTGCCGGGGCAGCGGGTAAGGAAATTGACTTGCATGGTCGTCTAGGACAAGCCAATCGTCATCGTTCAGTCCAATCTGATTTACAGCATACTGAATTCCCTGCCACCGGGACATCTCGATATTAGTCACCCCGCAATACCTTCGTGCTAGCGGACCGAGATACTCAAATATTTGAGTCCTCGAAAGAAGAAAGCGCCAGGAGCTAGAAACGACGATGCTCACGTCCGTCTCTTCGAGAATCTCTTCAAGCACCCACGTCCACCGAAAGAGCCGCCCATGCTTGATTGCATCACGCAGCGACATGCGCATGGCGAATCCGGTGAGCGAAGACACCGGATGCAGAACGCCATCAAAGTCTAGAAATAGGACTCTGCGCTTCGGGGTCATCTGCGTACGGAGGACAATACGAGACTCGTGTATCGGTCCTGGAGAACGTCCCATGAGGTGTGCATGCGCTCGAGGAGACGCCGTTGACCCTGTGCATTTTGCCTTAGCCGGCCCTCCAAGCTTTTCAGACTGGAATCGGCGAGTTCCGCCACCAACTGGGCCTCCAGATGATGAAGTTGGCAATCAGTAACCAGCACATCCTGCAACCGCCCTAGATATGCGGGCTGTTCTTCCATTGGGAGCCAAATCAAGTCGAACACGAGCTTCTGTACGTACCAATGTAGTAAATCCACCCGCCACTCGACCTCCCCTGGAAGCTCGTGCGGCGACAACTTGATACGCTCCTTACTAACGCTCGCCTCGAGTGAAACGCCAAAGCGGGCGAGCACTGCTCGCGTTGTCGCAGGGGCATAGGTAACACTTGCACTTCTCACTTTCTGTCCTGTTTGTTCTGTTTGAACTTCTTAGCTTCAGTCGCCCCAATCCATAGGATGGGCGAATGCTGAAACTCCACTCCGCCAAGAAGATTCGGTACCCCTTGGGGGGACGGAGTCGCTCATAAAGGACCGCAGTGTAGATTTAAACTCTGTAGATGTAAACTCTGTAGATTCATACACTGTAGATTCATGTGCTTCATTAGGCCATGCTCCGGTGCGTATGCCCGAACTGACCCAAGCACAGCAGACAGCCCGCAAGCGACTGTCAGAGAATCTAAAACGGTTAAGGAAAGAGAAAAGCATGTCGCAGGAAGACCTGGGCGACCGTGCGGGATTGCATCGCACGTACGTGAGCCAAGTCGAGCGCCTATTGGTCAATGTGTCACTCGACAACCTTGTGTCATTTGCCGTGGCGCTTGGAGTCGACGTCGTAGACGTTCTCGCACCCGTACCAGCTGCGCAGAACAAGCCCCACGACTAGTACTGTCTGTCCACCGACTCGGATTCGCTCCCAATAGACAGCCAACGTTGCTTTCTAGCAACGAAGCCTTTCGGTTCAGGGAAGCAGGTGCAGGCGCTAGCGGCCAACGGCGCTGGCTTGCGACACAGTCCGGGAGGAGGTCGCGAAATTCCGCCCGCGCTCCACGGGCAACTGGATGCTTCGCACCAGACATATAAACGGCTGCACTACATATGGCATCCCAACTTGCTACGGGTGTCGTCAACCATCTCAGGACACATAACGAATCGTAGAGCAGCTGATTTGTAAACAGCTGCGCTAGATATGACACCCCAACTTGCCACGGGTGTCGTCAACTCAGGAGACATAACGAATCGTCGAGCACCTGCTTCCCAAGCAAAAGRTAGGCGATATCATGAAATTTCACATAGAAATCAATACGTTAGGATTATCACGTTATCGCAAGCATCTGCGTCATAACGTATGTATAGGAAAGATTCGACGATACTCGTGCGCCTCAAACGGTACCACGATGACCTATACGTATGCTGATTTAATCACTTTTCACCGTCGCCGCCTGCACCCCCGCACCCCCTCAGACACGGAAGGTCCCGACGCCACCACCCAGACCTATCGCAATCACCTCTCCACCCTGCACTCGTTTCTGACGTCCTTAGGGAAATCAGCCGRTAGTCGTATCGGTCGAGAATTGCGCACACAGTTCGATGCGCACCTGACGTCATATGGGGATTCGCTGCAACTAAGCGCTCATACGAAAGCCGACCGCAGAAGTCATTTGCGCGCTTGGCGGGACAGTTTCAACATGCTGGAGGCTGAACACACCATGGCCTCGACTGCCACGGCAGCCACGGCAGCCGAAACGCCTCCATCCGGCTTTCATCAAACGCTCCGCCTAGCGGTCGCGGCTATACACGAATCGCCTACGAGTATCGCCAAGCGTTGCGGCACATCCGTATCGGCGATTCACCGCTGGCTAAAGGGGGCCGTTCCGAACATCCGAGCGTTGCCATCCGTGCGACGACTCGAGCAAGCGTTGGGACTGGAGCCGGACCGTCTTTGCGGCGCCGTCGCCGAACTGCGCACAGCTGATGCGGGTCAATCAACTGCAACTACCCCAAGCATTGCCTTTCGCGAACGTCAACGGCGCAATACAAAAAATCCTTATCTCTCGCGCTTCGATACGATGACTTCGGACTTTGTGTCGGAATGGACGGCGCTCTTTGACTACAAAGTTACTAAGTTCCCAAAAATCGAGCGCTCGGGCAGGGGCGTATGGCGCCTACTTCCAGCAACCAAGATTGGTGCCAGCTTACCTCAACTGGCCTATCACCATGGACAAGGGTCTCCTGCGGCCGCGATGACGCTGGGGCGACTACGCGCATTCTTCGGATTTCTCGCGCTACCCACCTCCACGGGTGGGTGGGGCCTGGCATCCGCCGAGGCACAGTCACTTGCCTGGTTGGCAGTACCAGAAGCCGTCGATGCGTATTTAGAGTTTATGACGTCACGGTCCGACGGGCTCATCCATTGGGRCCAAAGCCAATTCGCAGCACTTGTCGCTTGTCTGACCCATCCACGCACCGGCTATCTGGCACAGCAACCGGCATTCGCTTGCAAGGTCACTGTCGCTCAGGCGGGGCGTCAGTGGGAAACAATGTGCGAACAGACTTTTAAGCTGTGCGGTGTTTGGAAAAAATCGGCCACACAAGTATCTCGCGACCCCCAGGACCCGCTGCGCGGTCTAATGATGCTGCAAGAGCCATTGGCGCCAGTTCTACGCGCCATCGAAGCCCTAGACCAAGCCGCTGACGCGGCTCCATCTGGCAGCCGCCAGGAGAGCGTATTTAAGCGCGACGCACTACTGCTTTCGATGCTCCTCGCCAACCCGCTGCGAGCACGCAATTTTATGCTGATGCAGTACCGGGATGACCAGTCCGGCAACCTATATCGCCGACAGGATGGTCAATGGCGGTTGCGGTTCATCGCTGCAGATTTCAAAAATGAAAAGGGTGCAGCACACAAGAACTACGATGCTCCGTTGCCGCGCGCAATGGCCAACCGCATTGTCGATTACCTGGACGAATTCCGACCCCGGTTGCTGCACAAACAGCCTCTCGCTGCGTGGGTATTCCCGAGTAGTCAGACCTCAGAAAAATGGGAAGGACTTAACCAGCAAGTCTTGAAGCTAACTCGCCGACTGATTCCGCATTGCCCCGGCTTCGGCCCCCACGCCGTGCGTCACCTTGTCGCCACGGATTACCTGTGCAAGCACCCTCATGATTACCCCACCGTTGCTCAATTGCTGCATGACAAGCTCGAGACCGTGCTAGCGGTGTACGCGCACTTGAGACAGGACGATTCATTCGGGCGCTACGAAGCGCATCTACAAGCCATCACCACCTAGGAGACGCTTTGCACAACGTACGAATGCTCGCCCCTATGTTCCGCAGGCATCAATCGGGGCCTGCGGCTTGTCCTCCGGTGGTGCATCTCAATCGAAATAGGTGAAAAGCTGGGGGYGGCGTCTCTGCGCCCCCAATTCTCCCCCCAGAGCCTAGCCTCTGCCGACGGTACTCGCAACAATACGGGTAAAGAGTCCCTGCCCAGTCTACCAAGTTCTTCTCCATGCCTCACTGCTTCTCGGCATTAAGCTGCCTCCGCCACAATCGGCGACCATGCCATCAGACACTCGTCGAACTCAAAGTTCGTCACCGGATTGGCACCGAGTAGCTCTGCCAGCCGTTGCCGGGTAACCAGTTCAACGTGGTTGGCTTCGGCTTGGCTGACCGCACCGCTGGTAAATGCCTGATTGGTAACGGCTATCTTGCGGAATTTTGTGCCCGCATATTGCGCTTGGTATTTGGCGGCGCCCGCTGTTACCTCTTTGATGGCATCCCATCCGACCTGGTCGTTGATAGAACTCTTGCATTGAAGGAGCACCCCTTCACGCCCTCGCAAGGCTACGACGTCGATACCACCGTCACCACGCCGCTTCGGTGTGACTACTGACTGATATCCAGATTTCCCCCAGAGCAAACAACATAAGACCTCAAAGCTGAAACCGTCCATCCGGTCGACATCGTCCATGGTGAGGTAGCGCTTTGGCACAGCGGCGCCTTCCCCGGCACTGCTTACGAGCTCGCTAAAGGTCGCATCTCCGCCGGTGCCGTTCAACATGGTCACCAGTTCCCCCTGGTCTAGCGTGGAACCCGCGAGTCCCGCTTTCCGCTTCAGCAGTTGGTCAAGGCGAACTTCGAATGTGTCAAAGTCATCCGCCACGACCGTCGGGCAATACACGAAGACATCACGCTCTTGCCCGATACGGAAAGCGCGGTCGGTCGCCTGCGACTCCTTCGCTGGATTCCACGCCCGGGTGAAGTGGAATACATGGTTAGCGGCAGTGACATTCAGGCCGGCCCCCGCCGCCAAAGTCGAAAGAATGATGACGTCGAACCCCCCGGTCTGCGCAAACTTGTTGAGCAAGGCCTGTCTCCCCTGTGAATCACCATTAATGGTGATGGGCTTGATGCCAAAGGATTCACGCAGGAAATAGAACAGGGCCGCTTGAACTTCGCGTAGCTCGGTAAAGACGATTGCCTTCTCGCCGGCCCGCCGGACGCCTTCCAACCGCTCGAGCAACCAACGCAGCTTGGGCGAGTTCCCCAGGTGCGCATCACGACCGCTCTTATCCATCAGGAACTTCGTCCCAGGCAGACAATAGGGTTCGGCGCAAACGGCTTTCATGAGATGAAGTGCACCGAAGGAGAGCCTTGCTCGCTTGCGTCCATCCGATTCCTGGGTCGCATCCTGCAGCTTCTTCAGCCCCCCCTTGTAGAGGATGCGTTGATGCTCAGACATGCCTATATCAAGACGCTCGTGCTCTTCAAGAGTCGATTTGAACTCCACTTCCGTTCCTGTCGCCGCCTTCTTCGCAAAGAACTTACGCGGGAGTTCGTCCGCAATATCGGCCTTGGTTCGTCGGAGCGTCTGCGGCGCAATCGTGGATTGGAGATACCCGAGAGCCTGTGCCTCATCCTCCGTCTTGCACTCAATCGGGCGGCGATAGGTCTTGCCGAACTCCTCCAGCGCCCCCAGGAGGCCGGGCTGAACGAAGTCGAATAGGCACCACAAATCCGCGAGGGAGTTCTCCACCGGCGTGCCGGTACACGCGATGCGGAAATCAGCCTTCAGCTTCTTCGCGGCCAAGGTGACCCGGGTCCCCGGCGTCTTGATACGTTGCGCCTCGTCGCAAATGACCATTGCAAACGGCTGTTTCGCGAACGAAAACTCATACGAGGTCAGCACCTCATACGTGGTGACAATAACCTTTGCGGACCCCGCCCAGTTTGGCTTCAGCAACTCAACAATGCCCTGTTGTTGGAGCTGAACATCGATGAGACCTAGCGGTTGCCGCCTTGCCTTTAGTGCCTCCCCATACAGCACCAGCACCTCGGGGAATGACGGCGTGAAGAACTTTGCCGCCTCATTCGCCCAATTTTCCAGGAGGCTCTTGGGGGCAAAGATGACCGACGGCGCAGACTGAGGTCGCTGTTCGTAATACCAGCCAAGCAGGGACAGGAGCTGCAGCGTCTTTCCCAAGCCCATATCATCCGCCAGAAGGGCCCCGCGGCACTCGTGAGGCGCCTTCGACACAAGGTGCTGGAACCAGGCCACGCCTTTCCTTTGATGTTGCTTCAATCCAACTGTGGGTCGCATTGAGCGCGGGAGTTGCGCCTCGGCGTCCGCCGGAAGTGCCAGGGAGGCCTTGCGCACCTCAACGTAGTCAACACCATGAAAATTGGTCTTAACCAGCAGGGTCTGCCGCGCACCGCGCGTCTCTTTGGCGCCGGTGGCAGCCTCTCCTTTGACTCTCTCCTGAGCCCCAAGCATGCTCTTGAAACTCTCGACCAACGTTCTGGCCTGCGCGGTCGCGACAGCGGTCGGGAGGTCGGGATTGCGCACCGAAGCCTGCCCATCCTTTTCGGCTTCGCCTACCTGCACGTCAAACCCTTCGACCCATTGCTTGCTCAGCGGGATGACGACATCCCCCTCGTGGCCTTGCAACGTCACACGGACCATGGGGGTCAGGTCCGAAGGCGTCCAACCGTCCTCCCCCTCACGCTTGTTCGACGGCGCCTGGAAGACTGGCACGTAAATGGGCTTGGCTTCCCCAATCCCCTCGATGCGGCTGCTGTACCCGTCCAGTTCGTAGACGTCGTCGAACGATATCTGCTCGGCCGGCTGCGTGCGCCACAGGTGCGCCAACTGTTGACCTTGCTCCAACTGAAGCGTCGATTCCGCATCGACGGTGAGGTCATACTCCTCCCAGGCGAAACGCTCGCGGTCGTGCTCGAGGGCTGCACGCAGTGCTGCGTTAAACGCGTCGAGCTCATCTGGCGTGGCAAATGACTGCCGCTCGGTACGGGCCGCGCCCCCGGCAAAATGCTCCGTCACGCAGAGGTCCACGGAATTCAAACGCGCGTCCTCGATGCGGCCCACAATGCCAAATACCGCGGCCAGCGCACCGGCCCCTGCCCGGTCGAGTTCGAAGTCGTCCTCGTTCAGGACTTCATGGGCACTTTCACCAAGGTAAGCCCAAGGGTTATGTATGAATTTCTCTGCTTTGGCGCCGGCCACGCGTCTTCCCGGCATCTCGCGTTTGATGACCTCCAGCACCTGGCGTACCGGGTCCGCGACAACCACGCGCACCCGTCCGGCACCTCGGGTCAGGTCATAATGGGGTTGCACCCCATTGAACCCATCGAAGGCATTCAGCCACCCGTCGGGGGCGCCATCGAACGTCGGCGCTACCGTCAGCACACGGCCAAACGGCGTTTCCGATTTGGCCAATGGGAGCCGTAGTGTCTGTGGCGTCAGCACGTAAGTGGTTTCGAGGTAAGGTGTCGCGTAAAGCGCGCCGGCCTTGTCCGCGCATCCCCGGATACGACCCCACGCGAGCTCATTGTCGTGCTGATTCCGTTTGTCGCCCGGTCGCCGTCGAAAGGCATCGACCTCGGCGACCGTAGCCCACGCGTCCGCTGACAGTAGCTGTGGTACATCGCCAATTTCTACGACGGCGCCTTCGACGCGGTTGGGCTTCACGCCGCGACTCCCATCGGCCCATCCGGTCACCACAATCTCGAATTCCGGCTCCGAGAGTGTCCCGGTACAACCCAGAATGGGTCGCAGCGGACCAATTGGCGGCAGCCCTAACAGTTGAATCGCGCCTTGATGCTCCGCGGAGCGCAGCAGCCCATAGGCGGCCTCCCACCCAATCTGCACGCCATTGATGTCGAGGCTGCACTGCTCCTCGGCTATCAACTGAGCCAAATAGGCCGCGAGAACTGACTCGCCGGGGCCCGCTCGGTCAACCGCAGCCAGCAACGCCTCCAAGGTTGGCTCGTCAAGCGGCTTCGCGAACACAACATTGACGCCATCCTGGGTCCACGTTGTATTGAGTACCGGCCTATCAGGTGTCGAGCCTGAGGTGCGCTTGAAGAAATCGAACAGTCCCATCAACTCTCCGGAAAATACCAGGCTTGGCTCTTATTCGCCCACCGGAAGCCAAACGCCTTGAGTCCGGCAGCGAGCTGGGCATTCTGCAGGTCGTCATTCACCCACAGCCGCCCACCATTTGTACTCCGTCTGTCATCAATCCGTGCCCCCGGGAATCGGCTGACGAGTGCTAGCGGTCTGTGTCCCTCGCGAGGAGGAAGCGCCTGCGCTTCGACTCGACGATGCAGCGGTGGCATGCGGTTGGCTTGCTGGCGCATCGGGCCGGATGCCAATGGTTCTCAATTTGTCGTCCGCACGGGGCTGCCAGCCCGGGGTATGCACAATTCGCGCCGCACACCCCTCGCGATACCCTGCCGCCAAGTCTTCTGTCCCGCCATCATAGTGGTGACTATAGGGCTCGAACGGGAGTGACGTGGCCTCATACACGTAACACGCGTTTGGCTTCTTGCTGAACTCGATAATAAGAAATGAGCCAATCTGCATCATGAACGCATCAACATCCTGCTTGCCCGTGAACCTGGCGTAGGAGCCCTCTTCCCGTGCAATCAGGTCGCGAACTCCAGCATTACTTGACTTGAGCGCCATGGTGTCTGCACTGAAGACTAGTCGCGTCCAGTCAATCTGCTTCATGTATTTGGACCAGAAGGCTAGTCGCCCTTCATCGGCCTTGTTACGCGCAGCCAGAATGTCAAAGAAATCCTTGAGATTGCGCTCGTTGACCCAGCCCAAGACCATCCGCCAGACGGGCTCAGGCACGCGATTCCAGGCCGTGGCAATCCCTGCCGATTTCAGTTTGGGATTCTTCCAGACCGAGGGTTGCACCACAAAGTCGCGCAGACRCTCGTCTTGGGAAGCGCCCTTGCACGCATGGTAACGAACAAGAATCAACTCGACCGCTTCATCCCGAAACACCGGCTTATCGTGAATCAGCTGCAGCAATCTCGGAATCCGCTGCCTGAACTCCGCATCCGTGGTTGCGGTGGCTTGGCGAACGACCCCCAATACCAAGGCGTGCCAAAACCAGCTTGAAGGGGGGATGCCGAGGTCGGCAGCAATTCTCTCGACCGGCCCGGTGTCGCCCATCAGGTAGCTACGTGCGTATTTGTCTGCCGGCTTGTCGGTCAATACCTGTGACTCGCTCCGGAGCACGGCCACCCAATCGGGAACCTGCGAGCTGCCCGTCCCCCTGTCAATGACGGGCCAGCTCCGTTCGAGGAAAAGGCGAAGTTGTTGCCAGCCGGCCTTCGCCGCATCCGACACGCTAGCGCTGGGGTCAAAGGAAAAATATGAGCTCAGCAGGCCATGCCAGGTAAGCCGCCACAGCTCGCCGTTTTGCGCCTCGACCTCATAGGAGGCCAGGAGCGCAGGGAAGTGCTTACAGCCAAGCGCCACGACGCCCGACAACTCACGAATCGGCTCCGCCAGGGCCGACGCCGCGAGGTCGCGCTGCCACGCATTGAGCGTTTGACCGCGAACGAGGGCTCGGGCGGCCGCATAGGCATCCTCTCGGTTCCGTTCCCCTTGGCTGTATCCCTGAAACAACTTCTCCGACTCGGCGGCTTGTTGTTTGACATACTCGGGGAAGCCGAATTTGCCTCCCGAGATGTCCATCGAGGCCAGCGCATCGGCCAACCCGAACCTCAGGCGCTCTAGCGCCACCGTGGCTAGCACTGTCCGAACTCCTTGGTGTTGGTGAGCGCGTTCGCCGGCGGCCCCTTTTCGTCTACCCCCCAGAACTCAATCTTTAGCTCCACGCGGCGGCTGGCCGCCTTGTCCTGGCGAATGGAATTGAAGGAATAACCGCCGACCAGAAAGAGGTCCTGGACTTGCCGGAGCTGAGACGCCGTCAAAATGCGTTCGCCCGTCGCGGGGCGAGCAAACAGCATACATACCACGCTTCGGCTACGATTGAGACTCAGGCCAAGGTTATAGAGGTACGTGCCATCCTGGTCCGTGAACCCTTCCACGACCACCCGACGCATCCATCGCTGCCCTTCCGGGGTCGACTTGGCGTTCAATAGCACTGGAATATAGTCACGCAAGAAGCGTGCAGCGTCCGGCTTGATGGAGTAGTCGCCACTCTCGAACCGTACGACGTCGCCCAAGTCAATACGGTAGGTCGACTCGTCGACGTTGACATTCTTCTGGGCAGAGTCTCGCTTGATTTGCGCCATCACGCCGCGAATATCCTTCTCGCGCTGAATCTTCGCTTCCTCTTCAGCCGTCAGGTTCTTGGTGACGGCGACAAGGGTCACCGCCATCACCACCAGAAACAGCGTCATGAGTGCCGTCATCAGGTCGGAGAACGAAATCCAGAACGGACTTTCGCCCTCCGCCTTGGCGCCACGCTTGAGAATTACCCGGCCGAGCATCTCACGTCTTCCTCATACGATGAACTGCGGTCGCCAGTTCCTGCACGACGCCATTCAAGTGCCCCGTCCCCTGCGAGAGGTGACGGTCAGTCTCTGCGATGGTCTGCTTGACGGAACCGACCAGCTGAATGCCAAACTCATGGAACGCCTTCAGAAGGGCATCATTGACGCTATCCAGATGCGTACGGCTATCGGACTCGGCTCGCCGCAACGCTTCCACGCTGGCCTTAATGCTCTCGACCAGGTCCTTAGAGACGCCCGCCTCCTTCTTCGCCGCTTCGATTAGGCCGGTCAGCGATGCCACCTGCGCGTCGACGGTCCTGCGCGTGGAGTCGTACTGGTCAAATCCACGCTGGACCGCCACTGCCGCCACCTGCAGCGTGTTTGCTGCCGACGTCAGCTGCTCCGACACCCGTGTCGACCGGTCAAACACGCCACTTACCGCACTTCCTGCAGACTCAAAACGCTGGGCTGCGGCACTCAGGGTCAAGGCGCCCTGATTCATGCCGTCGATAGCGCGCAAGGATACGTTGCCCAGGGCATCAATATTGTGTTGCGTCTTGGTGACCTGGTCGGCGACGGACTTGAGCAGACCATCCACCTGCGTTGTGAGCCCCCCGACGAGCTGGTTGGTCTGGTCACTCAGCTGTTGATTGCGACTCGTCTCCTCGGCTGCGGCCGCCTTGCGGAAGCCCTCCATGCGCTCCATGCCGGCGGCAACCTCCCCCAGCACCTTCATGACCGCGTCATCCATCGCGCGCTTCGACTTTTCCTGCTCATCGCTGACCAGGCTCCGGAACTCCTGGACAAACTGCCGCATCTGGTCCGTGAGAACCTGCTGATTATCAGCCGCCTTCTTCATCGCCTCTTCCAGCGTGCCACTCATCTGGCTGGCGGCGTGTTCATTGGTGGTCTTAATATCCGACAAAAGGCTTTGAAGCGATGACTGGACGGCAGTCATTGCGTCCATGGACCGCTGCATTTGCTCATTGATGCCGCGCATCTGGCCGCCGAATGTATCCTCCAGCTTCGCCATAAACCCGGACAGCATGGTCTCCAACATCCCCGTGACCGCTTCGCCGTTGCCGCGGTGGGTCTGCTCCATCGCGTCCGTCATCCGTTGAATCGGCGCAGCCAGAGACCCGGAGATGGTCTCTCCGATACGGTCGCCCAGCAGTCGGGAAGCTTCCTGCTGAGCCTGAATTTGACGGTCGACCAGGTTGTTCATCAACTTGGTCATGTCTTCGACCAACGCATCCTTAAGCTGCGCGGTATGTGCCTCATTGCGCTCGGACGATTGCACCAGCCGAGACAGATATTCTTCCCCCGCCCCCGTCTCATACAACGCATCGATAGCCTGGTTCAGACGCTCGACCAACTGGTAGAGGCAGGCCAGGACAAGCCTGCTGGCGAAGGTCACGCCCATCGCGCAACCGATTGCAGCAGCGGACGCCACAAAGGCGTGCTGCACCCCCGCCATCAACGGCTTCAGCCCCGACACGGCGGCGGCAGTGGAAGAGGGGTCAAATTTCCCCAGCCCATCCAATAGGCCCGCAAAGGTGCCGATGATGCCGAGCCCAGTAAGAACACCCGGCAGATGGCGCGTGAAATCGTCGAACAGGCGACTGTCCACAAGCACTTCCCGGGTGAAGAACGCTTCTGCCGGCACCGTGGCTCGCACCTCCACCACGCTCAACTCCCCGTTCGACGCCTTCTTCAACTCATGAAGCGTGTGGCTGTACTCCGCCCACAAATGCTTGACAGGCGCCCAGCGAAAAATATCGGCAAGGTCATCAGGACGGACGCTGCTGCCAGCCTTGCGCAACAGTTCGATGCGGCGGACGGATGCGCGCAGGCGCCACCACAAGGGTATGCCACGTATCCCGTAGCCGACCAGAAACGCTCCGGTCAGCAGGACAACCAGCACAAAGACGCCGAGGGGTAAGCCGCCCAACTGGCCCAAGGTGGGGCTGATGCCCGCCAGAAACGTCTGCAGTCCACTCATCGCCCCCTCCCCACTGCCGTCGTTTCTTGGCGAGTTGAAGACTCCCCGCCGATGCCATGGCGCTGACAGTAGTCGGCCAGTACCACCTCGAGCATATTGGTGAGGCTGCGCTTCTCCCGCTGTGCGGCTGCCTCAAGGAGGGCTTTGAAGTGAGGCGTCACGCGGAAGCTGATGCCGACAGATTTCTCTGAACTCATAACGGAATGTGTATGGCGTTTTACAATACACATTACATCACGTGTTACCAAAGGTTACAATGTGTAACCGGAAGCGCAGTGTGTTTCCGCGCACACAGATGGGCGGCAGCGCTGGCACGTATCGACCGTGTACGCACCGTGAACGAACGCCGCGACCCGTGCCGGTAGGCCGCTCCGCCAGACGGCGCGACGAGCCCACGCTCGCCTCGTCGCGGTGCACCCGGCGGGACCCCATGCTGGCCATGACGGCACACTGACTCGAGAGCGCCCCCGCCGTTGCGACGAACCGCATCACCAAACCCTCGCTGGCCCGGGTGTGGCAACGCGCGGTGACGAGCGCCGGACGCCCGTCACCGCTGCGCCGGCTCCCAAATTGGGCCGGCCGGACTGCTACAGAACGCTGCTACAGCGCGCGGCCCCGCGGCGGGCTGGCGCCGCCGCTGCCGGGCCCCTATACTGCCCTTGCAGTCTCCCTGCCACGCGTGCTATGGTGCGGCTTCCAGGAGAATGAGGCGGTCTGGCTACCACCGGATTACCCCCTCTACCGAAGGCGTACCCCTGAAACGCTCAGGTGCAGAAGACTGGAAACCGATAAAACTGGAGAGCGCCGGACCGGACCACCAAGCGTGGCGCGGCATGCGGCCGCCGAAGGGGCAAGCCGGCACCCGTGGTGGGTGCGGCGAATCTCTCAGGCAAAAGGACAGTGGGGGCAGACAGGCCAGATGGCCTGTCTGCCCCTTTTTGCTGTCCGGAGCCTGAAGAATGAAAGTCATCGTGATGGGAGCCGGCGTGATCGGCGTCGCTTCTGCGTGGTACCTGGCCAAGGCCGGGCATGAGGTGGTGGTGCTGGAGCGCAACGCGGGCGCCGCCCGGGAAACCAGTTTTGGCAACGGCGGCCAGATCTCGGTCAGCCATGCCGAGCCGTGGGCCAACCCGGCCGCGCCGCTGAAGATGCTGCGCTGGCTGGGCCGGGAGGATGCGCCCCTGCTGTTCCGCCTGCGCGCCGACCCGGCGCAATGGTCGTGGGGACTGAAGTTCCTGCGCGAGTGCACGGCTAAGCGCTCCACCCACAATATGATCCAGTTGCTCAACCTGGGCACATACAGCCGCGCCAGCCTGCAGGCCCTGCGCGAGGAAACCGGCATCGAGTATGACCACCTGACGCGCGGCATCCTGCATTTCTACACCAGCCAGAAGGAATTCGACGCGGCCATCGAGCCGGCGCGCATCATGCGCGAACTGGGCTGCGAGCGCCGCGTGATCGGGCCCGACGAAGTCGTACGCCTGGAACCGGCGCTGTCCAATATCGCGCCGCGCCTGGCTGGCGCCACCTATACCAGCGAGGACGAATCCGGCGACGTGCACCGCTTCACCACCGAGCTGGCGGCCAAGTGCGAGGCGCTTGGCGTGCGCTTCCGCTACGGCGTGCGGGTGCAGCGCCTGCATGCCGATGGCGGCAGGATGCGCGGCGTGGAGATCGCCGATGAAACCGGCGGCTACCAGATCGAAAGCGCCGATGCCTATGTGCTTGCGCTGGGCAGCTTCAGCCCGATGCTGGCGCGCCCGCTGGGGGTGAAGCTGGATATCTATCCGGCCAAGGGCTACTCGGTGACGCTGCCGGTACTCGACCCCGCGCGCGCGCCCAGCGTGAGCCTGACCGACGACGAGTACAAGCTGGTGTTCTCGCGCTTTGGCGACCGCCTGCGCGTAGCGGGCACCGCCGAGCTCAATGGCTATGCGATGGACCTGAACCCGGTGCGCTGCGACGCCATCGTCAAACGCACGCTGGACGTGTTCCCGGACATGAGCCGTCCTGAACTGGCGCGCTTCTGGACGGGCCTGCGCCCGGCCACGCCGGGCAACGTGCCGTATATCGGTGCCAGCGGGATCGACGGCCTCTACCTCAACACCGGCCACGGCACGCTGGGCTGGACGCACGGCTGCGGCTCGGGCCGCGCCATTGCCGACATCATCAGCGGTTATGTGCCGGAAGTGGACTTTGCCTTCAGCGGCGAGCTGCCGGCGCACAAGGGCCCACGCGCGCTTGCCGCGGCGGCAAGCCCGGCCGGCGTGACGGCACACTGAGCGCGAACTGCGGCGTTCGTTACCGCGCCCGGCCACCTGCGCCGGGCGCTTTGCCTTTAACATGTGCGTCCACGACTCCGCAGGCTCCCCATGAAGCTTAACCAGCTGCGCGCCCTGGCCGCCATCGCCGACACCGGCAGCATCCAGGAAGCCTCCCGCATCCTTCACCTGACGCAGCCCGCGCTGAGCAAGGCCATCAAGGAACTGGAGAGCAGCGTAGGCGCCACCTTGTTCGTGCGTTCGAGCAAGGGCGTGCGCCTTACCCCCCATGGCCAGCGGCTGGTCACGCATGCCCGGCTGATCAGCGAGAACGTGCGGCGCGCGCGCGAGGACCTGGAAGACATGATGGGCAGCGTGGTCAGCGAGATCACGGTTGGCGTGACGCCGGTCACGGCGGTGATGCGGCCGATGGCGGCCTGCCTGAGCACCTTCCGGCGCGAGTTTCCCAACGCGCGCCTGCGCGTGCAGGAGATGCGGCCGACGCAGTTGCTGGAGCACCTGCGCGAGGGCACCATGGACTTTGCCGTGACCTCCCAGTTGCTGCCGGCAGACCGCGGGCTGGATTGCACCCAGGCCTGCCGCCTGCCGACCATCATTGCCGGGCGGCGCGGGCACCCGCTGCGCGCGGCCCGCTCGGTGCGCTTGCTGCAGCAGGCAGACTGGCTGGTGCTGGACCCGCTCTCCGACACCAGTTCGCCCTTTCACCAATTGTTCGCGGGCAATGGCCTGGCGCCCCCCGCGCGCGTGATCGAGTGCACTTCCATGGGACTGGCGCTGGAACTGTGCTGGAAGGCGGATACCCTGATCCTGCTTTCCAGCGAATCGCGCGGCAGCAAGTTCGTCACGGACAATATGGACTTCATCGAGGTGGAAGAGCCGGTGCCCGAGCGCGCCATCTCCCTGGTCACGCGCGACCGGCACGTACTGACCTGGGCCGCGGCTCGCCTGCACGACGCCATGCTGGAAGCGCTTTCCGGCAACTCCCCGGCCCCGGGCGGCGCGGCCGCCCCCTGAACTGGCCTGCGCCTGCGCCGTTGCATGGACGCGCGTAAGCTGCCCCCCGCCGGCTTGCGCGGCACCCCTCCCCCCTTTGAGCATCGCCCGCCATTCCCGATGGCTGGCGCCCATGCCCGCTTGTTCCCGCCCATTTCCGCCTATCCCCGCCTATTCCCGATCCTCATACCCATGAAAAAAAGCGAAGTGCTTATCCGGCGCCTCGCTCTTACCATGCCAGCACACCAGTAGAGACGGCGCCGCGCCGCAGCCGTCCCGAGCCAATCCCACCCGAGGAGGAAAGCATGACCCACGCGCCTACCGCGCTATCCAGCCCCGCCGGCACGGCATCCACCGCCGCCCCTACCGCGGCCCGCCCGCATTCGCGCCGCGCCATCGTCGCCGCCGCGATCGGAAACGGGCTGGAGATCTACGACTTCACCGTCTACAGCTTCTTCGCCGCCACCATCGGAAAGTTGTTCTTTCCGTCGAGCAGCCCGCTGGCTTCGCTGTTGCTGTCCTTTGCCACGTTTGGCGCCGGTTTCGTGATGCGTCCGCTCGGCGCGGTGCTGATCGGTGGCCTTGCCGACCGGCGCGGCCGCAAGACCGCGCTCACGCTCACCATTGCACTGATGACCGCAGGCACGGCGCTGATCGCGTTCACGCCTACCCACGCCAGCATCGGCGTGACGGCGACCGTGCTGGTTGTGCTCGGCCGCTTGCTGCAAGGCTTGTCGGCGGGCGGCGAGGTCGGCGCGGCATCCGCGTTGCTGCTGGAGTCGGCAAGCAAGCGCAACCGCTGCTTCCTGGTTAGCTGGCAGGCCGCCACCCAAGGCGGCGCCGCGCTGCTGGGCGCGCTGACAGGTGCTGCGGTATCGGCCCTGCTCAGCCCGGAAGCCATGCATGACTGGGGCTGGCGCCTGCCGTTCCTGCTAGGCCTGCTGATCGCGCCCGTGGGCATGTATATCCGCCGCCATCTGCAGGAAACGCATGAAGGCGGGCAGCACGGCGGCATCGGCGCGGTGTTCCGCGAGCATGGCCGCACGCTGCTGCTGGGCATGCTGCTGATGACCGGCTCGACTTCGTCGATGTACATCATGGTGTTCTACATGCCCACCTACCTGGTGAACACGCTGCACATGCCGCCCGTCACCGCGTTCCTGGCGGCGTGCATGGCCGGCCTCGCCATGCTGGTGGTGGCGCCCTTGTCCGGCCTGCTGGCCGACCGGCTGCCCCACCGCAAGCCGCTGCTGTTTGCCGGCGGGCTGGCATCGCTGGCGCTGGTGTACCCCAACTTCATGCTGCTCTCGTCGGGGCCGGAGCTGCCGCTCACCATGGCGCTGATCGGCGGCGCCGTGGCGCTGATGTCGGTCAGCAGCGGCGCCGGCGCCGCACTGATGATGGAGGCGCTGCCGCGCCACCATCGCGCCACCGGTATGTCGGTAATGTACAGCCTTGGCGTGACCGTGTTCGGCGGCTTCGCCCCGCTGATCGTCACCTGGCTGATCGCCGCCAGCGGCAGCAACATGGCGCCGGCCTGGTACCTGTTTGCCTCCGCCTGCATCAGCCTGAGCGCGCTGGCGCTGTTCCCCAGCCACCCGGGCCGCGACTGACGCGCGCCAGGATCGTCTTCCCCTCTTTCCCTCTTTCCCGATTCCACAGCACATCCAGGATCGTACTGTCATGACCCAGACTCCAGGCAATGTCCCGTCCGCCCTGAACGAATCCACCGCGCGCTTCGCCGAACTGCGGCACCGCATCCACGCGCATCCCGAGCTTGGCGCCGACGTGCCGCGCACCGCCGGGATGGCCGCCGCCCTGCTGCGCGAGTGGGGCTACGACGTGCACACCGTCGGCGGCCATGGGCTGGTGGCGCAATTGAAGGTGGGCAACGGCACGCGCAGCATCGGCATCCGTGCCGACATGGACGCGCTGCCGCTGCAGGAGCGCACCGGCCTGCCCTATGCCAGCCAGGTGCCCGGCCGCATGCACGCCTGCGGCCACGACGGCCATACCGCCACGCTGCTGGCGGCCGCCGAATACCTGGCCGCCACGCGCAACTTCGACGGCACGCTCAACCTGATCTTCCAGCCGGACGAGGAAGGCATGACCGGCGCGCTCGCCATGATGAACGACGGCCTGTTCGAGCGTTTCCCCTGCGATGCGATCTACGCCTTCCACAATGCGCCGGGCCTGCCGGTGGGCATGGCGGTGGTACAGAGCGGCCCGATGGGCGGCTCGTCGGACCGCGCCACGATCACCTTCCGCGGCAAAGGCGGGCATGGCGCCATGCCCCACCGCGCCGCCGATCCCACGCTGGCGCTGGCGGCTACCGTGGTAGCGCTGCAGGGCATCGTGGCGCGCAACGTGGCGCCGGTCGATGCCGGCGTGATCAGCGTGGGCCAGATGGAAGCCGGCAGCACCTACAACATCATCCCGGAGACCGCGACGCTGAAGCTGAGCGTGCGGGCCACCGTGCCTGAGGTACGCGACCTGCTGGAAAACCGCATCCGCGAGGTGGTGACGCACCAGGCCGCCTCCTGTGGCGTGGCGGTGGACATCGCCTACGAGCGCCTCGCGCCCGCGATCTGCAATACCGTGGAAGCCACCGCCATCGCGCGGCAGGCCGTGGCCAGCGTGCTTGGCAGCGACAAGGTCATCCAGGTGCCGCCATCGATGCAGATGGGCAGCGAGGATTTCGCATGGATGCTGGAGAAGATGCCGGGCTGCTACTTCGCGCTGGGCAATGGCACCGGCGAGTGGGTCGGCTGCTCGATCCACAACGACGGCTACGACTTCAACGACCAGTTGATTCCGCTTGGCGCGGCGTGTTGGGTCGCGCTGGCGGAGGGGTATCTGCGGGCCTGAGCGCCGGAGCGCCGGGAACCCTGGACATCAAGGGGCAACGATGGAAGTTAGCCGGGAAGACTACGACAACTTCGTGAAAGACCCTGACCGCTTGCCTACTGACGTGGGCCCGGAGTGCCACGTGCCGCGACCCGCGGCTCCCGGCCCACGAAGATGCGCGATGGCAGCACGAAGCCCCGCAGGGCCAGCATCTCCAGTGGTCCCTGGCCGACCTCGGTACGCGTCAGGTAGCGCACCGGATAGGTCAAGTCCGCCATAACAGGCACCTTGGCGCTGCGCGCGGTCAGACTGTCGGGATCTTCGGCGAGGGTCTGGCCATGCCCGTCGGCCTGGTTCTTGGCGCCTGGCTCTTCTGGCGCATCTGGCCTCGCCTGCCACGTCAACTGGTAGTTCGCGCTATCGACCGGCTCGATGTGCGCCTGCTCCAGCATCCGCACCAGTCCCCAGCGGCCGCCGAACTCGTAGTTCTTGTTGGTGCCCGCCGTCTCGGTCTGCCACTGCAGCCGGGTACCCGGGTCCTGCAGGTTGTTGCCCGGCCAGGTCATCGCCTGCCAGGTCTCGCGCTGGTTGTAGTAGTGCAGCTTTTGCCCATCCAGCGTCAGCACGGTGTCGGTCAAGCCCGGGGTTGGGATCGGCTTGAACTCGAAGCGGTACCGGGGCTCGCCCTGCGCCAGCAGGTGCGCCGCAATGCGCTGCAAGGTGTTGATCGCGTTGAGGAAGGCGGGATCGAAGGACTGTGCCTGCCCGCCGGTGGCTGCCGGCAGCCACTGATCGCCCTGCAACTCGAGCACGCCCGCCAGTTGCGTGCCGAGGAACGCGCCGATCAGTCCGCTTTGCGGGCGCAGGAAGCGCGCCAGTTCGGGCAGCGACGCATCGTTGGCGCTGTCGGCAAACGGATAGCGTCCGGCGAACGAGCGGCCCCACGTCATCGCGATGCTGTGCCGCCAGGCCTCGTTAAGGCTGGCCTGCGCCGGTTGCAGCACCGTCTGCGTCGCCTGCGAGATGGGCCGCACGAACAGCGTCTCGCCCATGCCCGCCCACTGGCTGCCGAGGCTGGCCGCCATCAGTTGGGCATAGGCCTGGGTGTCGGCGAGTTCCGAGCCCTTGCCCTGGAACAGCGCCTGCGCCATTTGCCGGGCCTGCGCGTCGGCATCGGCGCTGTTGCTGACCTGCTGCAGGCGCAGACGCAGCGCCGTTGCGCGGTCGAGGAACCGTTGCAGGCTCAGCTCACCGCTGGTGCCCGCGTTGGTGCCAGCATTGGCGCCGGCGGCTTGGCCCTGTGCCACCAGCCGCAGCACCGGGCCAAAGGCCGCTCCGAGCGGTCCCGCCGCGTCCGGCTTCGCCACCTCGGGTGCGGCCCCCTTCTTGCCCAGCAGGTCCTGCGCCTTGGCCACCAGCGTATCGGACAGCGTGTCCTTGCGCGCGCCGGCGCCACCCTGGTATTCGAGCGACTTCATCAGCGCGATCACCGGTGACTGGCGCGCGTCGGCCATCAGCTTGAGTTGATCGATCGCAGCCGGCAGGGTCGGCGCCGGTTCCCATTGCAGGCTGTTCATGAAGCCCTGCCAGCGCTCCGCGTAGTCGGCAAAGTACTGCTCGGTCAACGCCGCCTGTAATGCTTCGGCCGAGCGGCTCGCCGTCTGCTGCTGCGGCTTGCCGTCGGTCAGCACCCAGTCATTGGCGATTTCCGTACGCTTGGCGGCCTGCTCGATTGCGGGAACCACGTAGTCCTCATAGGCCTGCCGGGTAAAGACGCCGGGAACGATGGCGGCGGTCCGCACCAGCCCCCGGGTATCGGTGCCGGCGGTCAGGGACGCCAGGGTCTGGTCCGGATACTTGCTGCCACCGTTCTCACCAAAGGCTTGGATCATGCCCTGGTAGACAGTGGCCTCGGCGTTGCGCTCCCCGATCACGGCCAGCAGCGTCTGGCGTGCGCCGGCGACCAGTTCTGGCCGCGGCTCGATGCGCCAGGCCGGGTTGGCCTGCAGGTGCTGCGCATGGAACTTGAGCAGCCGCTCCGAGAGATCCAACTGCTCGCCCGGGGTAATTCGGGCATCGGTGGACCAATGCTGCACCAGTTGCGGGGTCAGGAATGCCGGCTCGGCGCGCTCGGGGTTGGCCAGCATCAGGTAGGACTTGAGCGCCTGGTGGCCACCCAGCGCCACCCGATTGGTTACCTCATCCAGCACCGTGGTCGGCAGTTGCACGAGATCCACCAGGGACGCCTCCAGATCCCGCTGCACGGGCGCGACGAGCAACTCGCGGCTGGCCTGCGTGTATGGCTTCCACAGCGCGGCTAGGACCGCCGGATCGCGATTCAGGCCAAAGCGGGTCAGGGGTACGTGATGCTGGGTGCGGTACTCGTAGCGTTCGATTTGCTGCTGTAAGGCGAGGAGCGCGCGCAGGCGGGCGGCCGGGTTGGGGGCCGACCGGATGTCGTTCACGGATTGTTGGGCGGCTTGCAGGTCCCGCCCGTTCAGCACGCCGGACACCAGCATGCCGGCACCCCACAGGCCGATAGCCGTCAGGCTCAGGATTGAAAACACCGTGACCGGGTGCCAGCCGGTCCGCCGTCCGGGTTGACGGCGGGCCGCATCGCCCAGGTACTGCCAGAGCGGCAGGTCGGCGCTGGTCGGCGCGCTCGCATCGGTGGCGGCAGGCCGTGGATACGGCGCGAAGACAATGCCGCCGACCGGGATGCGCCGGCGCCGCCCGCCGTTCAGGCCGGCAATCCATTCGGCGAGCGCCTTGCCGCGCGTGTCGAGGCACTGGGAAAGCTCGCCCATGTAGCGGTCGCGCTCGTTTTGCATCAGTTGCGCGACGCTGCGCTGCAACAGGCGGTCCCGCACCACAAGCAGCGCCTTCTCGATGGCTGCCTCATCCGCAAGACGCGGCAGTTCGCAACCGATGACCGGCGTATTGCCATTGGCGAGCGCGTCCGTCAGGGCCACATCGAGCAGGTAGACCGGGGCGGACCAGCGCAGCACCTCGGCGATGCGCGCCAGGCCAATACCGTAGGGATGGGTGACACGACGCTGTGCCGGCAGGTCTGCCGTGCCGTCGGTGGTCAGGACCACGGCGTCCACCGGACGGCGGCGGCGTAGTTTGTAGAGTTGCTTGAGCCAGTCGGCGTCCGGCTGGCCATTCTGCCCGCTCTTGCTCCATAGCAGCACCGCGTCGGGGGTGATCAGCCAACCCTGTTCCGCCAGGTCGGGCAACAGTCGGGCAATGGCAGCATCGTCGCCGGTGATCAACAGCCAGGGCTGGCGATAGCGCCAACGAAAACCGTGTCGCTGCTGCAACTCCTGGCGAAATGGCCCCAGCAGTCTTGGCTCAGATCCCTTCCGGTCACTGATGGCGAGAATGCTCGCTTGCGTCGTGCCAGCCATCTCCGATTTCCGAAGACTTAACCACTTGCTCAATGTATGCAGGGCATCCCACCAGCGGCCCAGACGATCCAACGACGCGACAATCGCCAGCACAATGGCGCCAACAGCGACCACTGATAGCCAGAAGCTCCGCGCTTCTGGCGTCTTGATATCAGCGTACTCGCCCCACATCCAGATGGCACCGGCGAATACCAGTGCGAGAACGAGTATCAAGGTGAGGTCGATCTGCAGCTTCTTCATTGTTCGGGAGATACGTTCATGCCCATGCTCTGAACTCAATCGGGATACTTGATGCCCTCACGCCAGTCGCACGGCGTTCTCAGACATCCATGTAAGACGCGTGCTGCGACGGTATCAGTCGAGGGCTTGGATCACACCGGCAGACACAGAGGTCATCGCTCAATGCGGCTTGTCGCCCGTCAGGCCCCGTCATCGACAGGCGTGGCCCGACACAAACGATCCGTCCCATCGTTTTGCAGGCTGGACACCACACCGGATCGCCCTCATAAGCCTGCTCGCGATCTCCCACCTTGTCGTCCCCATCCCCACCTTCAACGGTTCCACCAGAGGTTGTCGAATCACCCCTCGTGATGTCGTAACGTCTTATCAAAATCAGCTCCTTGTTTGCCATCTCTCGGCCTGTATCGATACAGGAACCCTCTCCAGTTCGTGCCTTGGCGACTCCGTCGCAAAATCAGACGAATACTGTGCGGTCAGACTGGCTCAGTCTCGCGCGATACCGAACGCACGACCGCAGAATCCACACCGTCAGGCTGGCCAGCAAAGACGATCTGACTTTGGACGTCACCGGATAGCGAACCCGCAGCGCAGGCTATCGCGAGCCAGGGTGCCGCAGCGCCAGCATGCCCGACGGTCTGGTCGAGGTCTGTAGGCCGGACGGTCAGCCCAAGACGCATGGCAGCCTCGCGCAACACCCCCGCCTGCGTTGCATCGAGGCCTGTCTGCCAACCACCGGGAATGTCCGCGGCAGTGACATCGCCCCATTTCACGGCATGCGACAAAGCGCCGTCGGACTGGTCGAACGGACCGCGTACCGGGCGATGCAGGGTTGCCTCAGACACCACATGGAGCCGGCCAGCCTGTTCGCCTGGCATGAGAAGAAGAGCGGCTCCCGCTTCCGTCGCGCCGACGGGCGGCGTCTTGCTCAGCACCGGATACAGTTGAATGGCGACAATCAATCTCGCCTCGCGCCCTTCGCCACCAGCAGCCTGATCAAGCCAACTGTCGAGAACATCGAGGCCGGCAGGCTCAGTCTCCTCGGCGAGGCGCATATCTCGAAGTTGACGTTTTCGCCAGCATTCTTGCCAGAGCGCCACATAATCCTTGCGAAGCAATCCTCCCGACACCCATAGACAAACACTAAGATCGACCCGCGAAGGCAAGGACTGGATGCGGTTGGCAAGATCGTCAAGCAGTTCCGAATACAACCATCGCGTCACCTTGCAATGACGGCGATCATCTGCCTCCTTTCCACCAGGATCAAGCGGTACGCCAGGCACCACCAGCCAGCGAGCCTTTGTAGGAGCGCCGTCTCTCGCGATCGGCTTTTGCGTCTCCAGCCTGACAGTACCTGCCCTTATGGCGCCAGTTGCGTTCTCGCTCTGGTCCGACGAAAAACGATGGGCCGCGCCGAGCAAGGCCAAGGGACGCGCAGCCAAGGCGAAGACGCACTCGTTGTACCTGCGGATCACTTCGTTGCGCA
Source organism: Cupriavidus sp. 05N39 (assembly GCF_056397325.1). Taxonomy (NCBI): domain Bacteria; kingdom Pseudomonadati; phylum Pseudomonadota; class Betaproteobacteria; order Burkholderiales; family Burkholderiaceae; genus Cupriavidus; species Cupriavidus sp. 05N39. The sequence goes on along the minus strand of NZ_JBFTNE010000014.1, from coordinate 114,839 downwards.
TCAGAACGTCAAGTCTGTGACCCTCATGATAGCTATACCGGAACAGCAATATCGACGCAGGTATCCCCACCGGGAACAGGATCAGGGTTGCCCAGAATCTCCACGTGTGCGTGGGCAGATGCTTCGGCCATGACAGGAGGATCACGAATGCGCACGCCAGCACCATGACGAGAAACACGATCGCCCAGACTGGCCGCGATGGAGAATTGCCGGGCTCCGGTTCTTCCTTCGGCAAAAGCGAGAAATCAACAGCCATGGCATCCCGCGCAGCGCGGACCGAGATTGGATTTCAGTTCGTTCACTGTTCTGTTCTCCTGTTACGTTACTGGCTTTGAGGGATGTCAGAATCCGTTCGGACGCGGGCGCAAGGTTCGTGAGACCACGTCCCATAGCGCAACGGCCTCGCCCTCGGTCAGCGATGCCTTTTCGATAGGATCGCGTAGCACTCTATTCTCAGATCCAGTATCCATTTCCAAGATGACCAAGGGCGCTTGCGCACTGCCGATCCTGGAATTCGCCTCCAGCGCCAGATGGTGTCCAGGCACACCTCGCGTGGTTATCCCCGCCATCAGCCATTCCTCTGCCGGCAAGCCAGGCAAGTCCACCGGCCCCATTCGAATCGTGCGGCCCTCTCTTTCCTTGAGCGCCGCGTTGATGCTGTCGCCACGTTGCAGCAGCGTGGTTTGCTCTCGAATATCGGAATTCGTCTCCAGACCGACACTAACGTCGATCTTGTCATGCAGCACGAATTGGGTCCAAAGGTTTTCCGTGGCACCGGCCTTGCCCGGCAGGAACCCACCAAAAAAGCACACCCCGGGCTCGGACGGAATCTCACTTTCCGGACGGCCACGCACACGTTTCAGCAGGTCGAATACGCGGGCGCGCAGTTCCGGAACGATGTTCTTGGGAGTGATTAGCTCGACAAGCGAGTCGTTGGTTTGATCCGGGTTGGTGTAATCCCACCCCTCCGTTCTCATCTTGATCTGAAAGCCCCGGTCCCACTTGTAAGCTTCGATGACCCGGCTGGCTGGATGAGCAAGAACATCGCCCCGATGAATGAAATATCTTGTAGCTGCACCCGACACCTCACCGCTTGCATACAGGAACGGGTAAGCATCGGCACTCCTGGTACCTTTCAACTCCGCTTCGCGTGAGGTGACCTCCCGCTGAAACTGATCCTCCGGCATTGCCATCGCCTCAAGAGGAATCTGGTCCACCGTGAGGTTTCCAAACACAAACACATCAGCCGGCATGTCAATCAGGTAGCGTCCCACGCAGCGCGGACCGAGATTGGCTGTTAGTTCGTTCATGGTTTTTCTCTCCTCTTGCGTCAATGGCTTGGGCGGATTGCAGGCTGTCAGACATAGCGCGAAACATGCGATGGCCACCACGGTTGCTTTCTTCATGACTTGTAGGCCATCGAGGTCTTCGCAACGCCACAGGCAATCTTGGTGATCGCCCAAAGGGCAAAAAGCTGTTGGGACCTGTTCTTGTATGCACCTTCGTGATCGACGCCCGGATATGGCACACAAGCCTTGACTCTTCGGCCTGGGGCGGCGCCGGATCGGATTGGTACCGTGCCATCTCCGTTCTCGCCGGCCCCCTTCAAAATGAAGCTTGTCGCCAACGGTCTGCCGCCAGTGTGCTGGTGCACTGTCTGTTCGCCCTTCCCCGGATCGTGCAAGACCTGTCCGGCCGCGAGATCGTCAACTTTGGGATACGCATCGAACAGCCGGAGAGCACTGGAGATTCTCCGCTCCCAGACCACGTCGCCCCATGTCTTATGACCTGAATCGTCTCCATAGAATGCGTAAGTGGTTGCGTGGTRCTTCCCACTGATCTCCGCTTGGAATACTTTGACTTGACGCTCAATAAGATCCACAAATCCGATCCAGTCCCGATCAATCGTCGCCTTCTTCGGATCCAGCGGATTGATCAGCTTGTCATCGCAAAGGCCCCACCACTTGCCGCGGACGGTATAGATCTCCTTGTACGGGTCTGCCTTGGGCAAGCCGACAGTACTCTTTCCGTCCTTGAGCTTGAGCCAACCCATCCCGTACTCCGGGCTGGGCAACAACTGCAGGGGCCCGGGTGATTGCGCGAACACAGCAGTCATCTCCGCGGCGTTGGCGCCCAAGACGATCCCTTCCGGCATCTCCGTGCCGGCCTTCACCCGTTTATAGGCTGTAGCCGAACCCGTGGCGGGCATTACGCCGTGCACGATCCCCAGCACGTTCTTGTTGCCACCCATCAGTTCGGAGTAGTAGCGAGATACCAGGCCGCCCATCGAATGCGTCACGATGATCACGTAGTCGCACATATAGCCCTTGCTCCGGTAGTACGCCATGAACTCCTGGATCTTCCCGTCCAATCGCTTTGCAGACTCTGCATTCGATTGGAGCCAGTTGTAACCTACGGCATGCAAGGGGAGCTGGTATTTATAGGAGAGTGCCACCTCATTGTGGGTTAGCAACTCGACGCCAGGTGCATTGGCCACAAGGGTCTTCATCAGGCGCGCGCGCTCGCCCGTCTTGCACTGATCGGCGTCGTTGAGCGCATTCTCGAGCCAGGGTAGAAACGTGCCATAGCTCATGAAGCCGACCTCACCCCACCCGCGGCGCTTCAGTTCGGCATCGTTCTGGCGCGTGCCTTGCGGGATGGCTCCATCGGCATAGACCTGGGTTTTTTTGGGATCAAGGATCCGCTTTCGTGTATCCGGACCTCTGTTCGCCCACGCCTTCGAGACACTCCCCTTCCCGTTTACGAGCCACACGTGTTTTCCGTCATCACCCATCAAGTTCGTGCCCATCACACCTGGCACAAAGATCACGGGTATGATCCTGTCGGGCACCATGTGACATACGGCAATGCTGTCGTCGGACGGCGACATGACGGACGAGTAGTGCACCGAGCCATCATCGGCTATGGAGGGTGGGATAACGCGTTCAACGGTGGCCATACGAAGTTGCTCCGGTTTGCTTCTGCGTGATTGTGGTTGTGAGGTGCACTGCGCGCCAACGCGACTCATTCCGGATCGATGCGCAGGCGCAGTCCATCCACGAAAAGACTCTTCTGCAGCCCCGTCTTTCCTTCGGCATCGGTGGTGCCACGGATCACACTGCCGTCTTCGCGAATGATGGAGAACGTGCGATTGCTGACGGGYTGACCATCGAAGGGCCATCTGAGCATGTATTGCTCATCAAAATTGGCGTGCTTCCACGTATTCATCGATTCGGCGAGCGAAGCCGGCCCCTGACGGCTGTACGCGGCCGCCTTGATGGTCCGGTCACCGCGCGTGCCGTCCTCAATGCCCGTCGACGACAGGCGAAGATAGGAGCCACCGCACTTGAGCAGCAGCTCCTCCCTGGCCTCGATCACGACGCACCCGTTTGCACTGCTGATCGTCATGTTCTTGTCCGACAGCAGGCGCATCTCATCGCTCTGCGCCTGAATCTCGACCTTGCCCTTAGCAGCAAACAGCTTGATGCCGAGTTTCTGCGCGAACACGGACACCAGTTCGCCCGCCGCAACCGTAAAGCGCTTGAGTACGCTGATGTCGGCATGACCGCCAGCGGTGGCGATCAGGTTTTGAGCGGCCGTCAGTTGCAAGTCGGCACCCGAGGCCAGCGCCAAGCCCGCCGGTGCGCTGACAAGTATCCCGGCCTTCTTCAGCGCCGTCAGCGTATCGTTGAGCAAGGCTTTCTGCCGGTTGTAGTCCGCGGCCACCGCTTGTGCCGCGTTGGCGGCCGAAGCCAATGCTTCGCTCTGCTGAAGGGCTTGCTGCAGCAGGCTCTGCGCTGCCTCCATATCGAGTTGCTGACCGCCGGCGTTCGGCTGGTCATCCGCCGAAACGAACAGCCCCTTGCCGCCGCGAATCGCGCCCCAGCCAGAAGTACGCAGCTCGAACCCTTCGCCGCGCTTCTTGCGTTCGCCGTTGACCATATGCCCCAGGGTCAACTGGCTCTTGCCCGAATGCTCGGTGGAAAGCTGTACGTGTTCCTCGTCCTCCCAGTCTTCCAGTTCGACCTTGTTGCCGCTCTGCGTATGGATGACATTGCGCGACTGCAAGCGGTCCTGGTTGGTGATCAGGTCGACATGCTGGCTGTTGTGATGGAAATGCGCGATATACGGCTTGTTCGGATTGCCGTCGTGGAACGCAATCGCCGCCTCGGTCCCATCCAGCGCCGGGAAGTGAAAGCCCGTCCGGTGAGCCCCGGCAAATGGCTTGGCCGAACGCAGCGGTACGCTCTCGCCGCCTTTTGGCCATTCATCGAAATCCAGGTCGAAGCGGACCGTGTAGTGGCCCACCTGCGTCAGGTAGGCGTACTTGTACTGGCCCGGCGAGGTGATGCGCGCGCTCAGCGTGCCGTGGATCCGCGCCCATTTTTCTTCATGCAGCGGCAGCCGGAAATGCCGGTCGGACGGGATCGCCTTGTAGGTGTTACGGTAGGCCTGGTCGCGCGCGCCGCTGTGCCTGACCTCGATGATCACCTGCCCGTTGGGCGCATCCGGCAGGACCTCGTCCATGCGCAGGATGCGCCCCGAGTGTAGAGCCCGCACATTGCTCGCGCCCTCGTAGACCACCTGCCAGGCGATTGCTGCCTCGTGGCGCAACTGGGCCTCCCATTTGGCGCCGTCCTTGTCCAGGTGATGGCTCCCAAAGACATAGGACTCGCCATAGGTCGTCTTGCCCTTGCGGGCGATGTTCGCCTCGGCATGGATACGCTCCCAGGACTGCTCGGGGTTGTAGTCCGCGACGCGGACCGATTCCGGCACCGTCTGCGCGCGGGTCTTGAGATCGGTCACAGCCTCGGCGCCAGACTCCAGCCCCGCGGTTTCGCGGAAAGGCACCCGCAACTCCGGCAGATAAATGTAGTGGTCGATGTCGTCGCCAAATACCACCATCTCGCCGAACTTTCCCAGGGCGAAGYAGCTGTAGAGCCCTTCCTGCTCCATCAACAGGCGGATGTAGGCCCAGTCGGACATCTGGTACTGGAGGCGGAACTTGTGCTGCGGATACTTGCGGCGCGTCTTGAAGGAAAACTGATGACCTTTCAGGTCATGTCGCCGCAGGATTGCCTCAATGATCTGCGGGGCGGTCTGGTGTTGATAGACGCGGCTCGCGCGGGTGAGTTTCAGCCGTGCGACGAGCGGCTCGACCACGATCTCGTAGCTGCTGAAGTCATGAGTCTGCTTGGTCTGGCTGAAGCGCATGATGCAGCCTGCAAACTTGCGCGGCTCCGTCCCGTCTCCGGGATCGATCAGGAACGTCGCGTCCTTGCCGAGATAGTCGGCCCGCTCAAGCGGCAAGGGGTGCGTCAGCTGGATGGTGACGGTATAGGGCTCGCCCATGCGCTCCACCGCTTCGAATGACACCACCGACAGCTCGGCGGCGCTGGCCGTGCCGGGCACCTCGAGGAAGTAAGCCTGGCACCCGGTCAATCCCTTGAACGGCGCACTGCCGTATGTCCTCCGTTGTTCATCCGGATCCGTCATGGTTTCCGCTCCGTTGTCGGCGTGATCGATGCTGACGCAGGACTTTAAACGTCTTTTTATATGCCATAAATACCTTATATTCCGTTTTTGAAATTTAACATTTATTTAACATGAATTCGTACTGGTCCTATATCCATCACATGGACCTCCATGCTATTAATTTCGGCGAACTACCTTACTGATCGCTAACGAAAAAATTGGAAAATTCTTGAAATCAGTTGTGTGATTCCGCGCAGCGCCAAGCAATCGCGGGCAGGGCCTTCCAGTACTCAGCCGAGGCCGACTAGAAAGGAATGCGGGCGACAATGGACATATTCACATTCGGCGCGTTTGTGCTACGGCGACGGGATATTTGCAGCGATCGGAAAATAGGATGCCAACCGATGAATCAGAAGACCTGCGCCTGATGAGGCCACCCAGTCTTATCGGACAAGTGAGGCGCACCCATAAAATGAACCCAATGAAAAACCTGAGTATCATCAAGTACACCTTCGCCGTCATAGGTATCGCGTTGCTGCTTGGTGCAGTCGCCATCGGTCAGCACACGCGTTCATTCCTGTCGAACGCGGTGCGTGCGGACGGCACCGTCGTTGCCCTCGATGCACTGCACGACCGCGGTTCGACGACCTACAGACCAATCATTCGTTTCCAGACGCCAAGCGGGACCGTCGAATTCCGTTCCTCGAGTGGCAGCAACCCACCTGGCTACACAGTCGGCGATACGATCCCGGTACTGTATTCGCCGGCAAAGCCGAATGAAGCGACGCCCGACGAATTCTTCCCCCTTTGGGGGGCGGCAACGATAGTCGGTGGCATCGGCCTCGTGTTCTTCGCCATTGGCGCCACGATGGTCGTGCTGGCACGGCGCTCATCGCGTCGAGAAGCCTACTTGCGCAGCCGGGGCGTACCGGTCCAAGCACGCATCCAGGGCATCGAAGAGAACGAAAGCATGCAAGTCAATGGACGCACGCCCTACCGGATCACGGCACAATGGCTGGACCCGGCGACATCGCGAATCCACATCTTCTACAGCGGCAACATCTGGTTCGATCCGACCGACTATGTGACGGGTGAGCACATCACCGTCCTTTTAGATCGGAATAATCCGAAGCACTATCACGTCGACATTTCGTTCCTGCCGCAACTGGCAACCTGACACGCAAGCCAGGTAGCTGAACCACCCCTCTCCCCCGGCGGGGAAAGGAACTGACAGCCATCGTCATTGCCGACTGCTTTGACATGCCGTCGGCTTCTGTCGAGGCACGTTGCGCCCCTAAACATCGATCGCCGTATCCGACTTCACCTTCTTGCGCAACTCGAACTTCTGGATCTTGCCCGTCGATGTCTTAGGCAACGGCCCGAAGTACACCGCCTTGGGCACCTTGAAGCCCGCCAGCAGGGTGCGGCAATGGGCGATCAGTTCCTCGGCCGTTGCGCTGGCGCCATCCTTCAGCTCCACGAACGCGCAGGGCGTCTCGCCCCATTTCACATCCGGCTGGGCCACCACCGCCACGGCCAGCACGGCGGGATGGCGATAGATCGCGTCTTCCACTTCCACGCTGGAGATATTCTCGCCACCGGAGATGATGATGTCCTTGCTGCGGTCCTTGATCTTGACGTAGCCGTCTGGCGTGCACACGCCCAGGTCGCCGGTATGGAACCAGCCGCCGGCAAATGCCTCGCGCGTGGCCTTCTCGTTCTTGAGGTAGCCCTTCATGCAGATGTTGCCGCGGAACATGATCTCGCCGATTTCCTCGCCGTCCGAGGCCACCGGTTGCATGGTGTCCGGGTCCAGCACGGCCACCTCCGTCTGCAGGTGGTAGCGCACGCCCTGCCTTGCCTTCTTGGTGGCGCGGTCCTCTTGCGACAGCCCGGCCCAATCGTCCTGCTCGGCGCACACCGCGGCCGGGCCGTAGGTCTCGGTCAGGCCATAGACATGGGTCAGCTCGAAGCCCATTTCCTCCATCTGCGCCAGCACCGCGGCCGGCGGCGGCGCACCCGCCACCATGCCGCGCACCGGGCCGCGCAGCCCTTCGCGCCAGGCCGGCGGCGCGTTGACCAGCGCGGTATGCACGATGGGCGCGGCGCAGTAGTGAGTCACGCCTTCGTCGCGCATCAGGTCGAATACCAGCTTGGGCTCGAACTTGCGCAGGCACACATTGACCCCGGCGCGCGCCGCGATGGTCCACGGGAAGCACCAGCCGTTGCAGTGGAACATCGGCAGCGTCCAGAGGTACACCGCGTGCTTGGGCAGGTCCCACTCAAGGATGTTGGAGATGGCGTTGATGGCCGCGCCACGATGGTGGTAGACCACGCCCTTGGGGTCCCCGGTGGTGCCCGAGGTGTAGTTGAGTGCGATCGCATCCCACTCGTCGGCGGGCATTTGCCAGGCGAATGCGGGATCGCCGGAGGCCAGCAGGCTTTCGTAGTCGGTCTCGCCGAAGGGCTGCGCGTCCTGCGGGCCCAGTGCGTCCACCACGGCGACTACCTTCAGCCCCGGGATCTCGTTGGCGATCTGCCGCGCCAGGTCGGCAAACTCGGTGTCGGCCAGCAGCACCCTGGCCTCGCCATGGCGCAACATGAAAATCAGGTTGGCAGCATCCAGCCGGATATTCAGCGCATTGAGCACCGCCCCGGCCATCGGCACCCCGAAATGCGCCTCCACCATGGCGGGCGTGTTGGGCAGCAGGGCTGCTACGGTATCGCCCTTGCCCACGCCCAGGTTCGCCAGCGCGCTGGCCAGGCGCCGCGCGCGTGCATAGGTCTCGCGCCAGTTCTGGCGCACCGGGCCGTGCACGATGGCCAGGCGATCGCCATAGACCTCGGCGGCGCGCGCCAGGTAGTCGATCGGTGTCAGGGGAACGTGGTTGGCCGGGTTCTTGCCCAGGCCGGTATCGAAATCGCTTGGCATTGCTGTAGTCTCCGCATGCGCCGGCAGGGCCGGTTCCTTTCCACAGGATGAACCAAGCGCGGCCGGTCGCTGTTACTTTTCGCTGTGCAAGGCTATCATCGCACACGACGAAGCTCTGTCGTCCGGATGACAATGCCCGCGCCGGGCCAAGCCGAAATCATGTCCAGCCCGCCATCAGCCACACCCCAAGCGCTCACGCCCCCCTCTGCAGCCGCCACACAGCCGCCAGCATCCTCGCCGTGCACCGGGCATGCCGCCCTGCTCTCGGAACATGAATGGTTCGCCGCGCTCGCGCCCGGCCATCAGGCACTGGCGGCGCGGCAACTGGTCGTGCAGGACTTTGCCGCGGGCGCCTTCGTGGCGCATCGCGGCGAGCCTTCGCGCTACTGGATCGGGGTGGAGCGTGGCCTGATCAAGCTCGCGGTCTACACGCCGGACGGGCGCGGCTGCACCTTCTCGGGCGTGCCGGCGGGCGGCTGGTGCGAAGAAGGCAGCGTGATCAAGCGCGAAGCACGGAGATACGATGTGATCGCCATCCGCGACTCGCGCGTGGCGCTGGTGCCGGACACCGTATTCCACACCTTGCTGGCCGAGAGCCTGCCTTTTGCCAGCTTCGTGGTGCGCCAGCTCAATGAACGCATGGGCCAGTTCATCGCCACCGTGCAAAACGAGCGCCTGCTGAGCGTCGATGCGCGCGTGGCGCAAGCGGTGGCCCAGTTGTTCCATCCCGCGCTGTATCCGCGTACCAGCGAGGTGCTGGAGCTATCCCAGGAGGAGATTGGCCTGCTGACCGGACTTTCCCGCCAGCGGGTCAACCAGGCGCTGCGGCGGCTGGCGTCGGAGGGCATGGTGGACCTGTCGTACCAGAGCATCCGGGTGACGGATCTTGAGCGCCTGCGTCACTTTGGCTTGTCCGAACTGTAGCCAATGTAGCCAACGCGGCCGATGAAACCTTCCTTCGCCATCCCGGAAGCCACTGGCCTTGCGAACCCGTACAATGCGAGTTCGGCTTCGCGCCCCGCGCGTCGCCTGCCAGCCGGACCCTCCTGAACTTCGCATGGCCCTCGTCAGCAGAACCGATCTGCGCCTGTCCCGCTTGCGCTTTCCCTTCGCGGTGCGCGTCGACGCCCTGCGAGGCAGCGCGCGCCTGCGCGACGCCAACGCGCRGCGCGAGGTGTGGCCGGGGAATCCGTTCGTGGTCCCTGCCTTTTCATATTTCGATTGCGATTTGCTGCCGGCGCCCGGGCGCAGCGCGGTGATCACGCTGCGCGCGGTGCCGGACGACGCCTGTCCGCGCATGACGCTGGCCGCCACGCCGGGCGGCACATACCCCAGCCAGAAATACTGGTCGCGCGCCCTCGCCGGCGAGATGTTCGAACACCCCCGGCTGGCCTGGAATGCGGCACTGGTGGCCGAGCGCTGGCAGGCCACGCCGCGCCTGGTACGCGCACGCCTGTTCGCGGAAGGCGAATCGCTGCGCACCCTGCTGCGCGAGCAGCGGGTAGCGCATACGATCCACCTGCTTGCGATGGACAAGGACGCACCCCCCGAGTGGCTGGCCAGGCAAGTGGGACTGGCGGGCGTCGCTGCGTTAAGGGCCGCCTGCGCCAACACGCTAGGCCCCTCTGCCCTGAGCTTGCTGGCGGACAGAAACAGCCAGGCTGCCCCCGCCGGACTGCGTCCGGCATTCACGCTGGCGGCCTGAAGCACCGCGTCCGGCTTCACTGCATTGCGGCCTTCACGGCGCTTGTAAAAAACCTGCGGCGTTTGTAAAAAGCACTGGCCTGCCTGCGGTCCATAGTGCCCGGCATGTGCGGGGCCGTGAACATCGTGCCCTTGCCCGACTAGTGGCGGCAAAAGAAAAGCAAGGCCAGGGAGACGCGCAAACCGTTGCCAGCCGGTCCAATGCGGGGCGCACGCGATCTCGGGTGACCGGCAGGTGGCATGGATACCCGCAGCGTGGCACGCGCCTTGCACCCCTCCATTAACGCGGCATTCCGCCGCGCCATGGAGAGCACAATGGGACAGCAACAGCAACCCGGCCAAGGCCAGCAAGACCAAAGCAAGCAACAGCAGCAATCCGGTCAGCAAGGCGGCCAGTCCGGCAGCCAGGACCAGAAGGGCGGCCAGCAACAGCAGCAGGACCGTGGCCAAGGCCAGCAAGGCGGCCAGCACGACAAGCAAGGACAACAGGGCCAAAAGGCCGACCAGGCTGGGCAGCAAAACCAGCAAGGCCAGAAAAGCGGCCAGCAAGGCCAGCGTTAATCACTTTGCCGGCATAACGAATTGGCTTGCGGCGGCAATCAAGGCCGCCGCCCGGCGCCGCCTCCGCGTGCTTGCGTGGAGGCGGCTTTTTGTTTGAGCTGGATTGAGGAATGGCCGGGCGACGCCATGGATCATGCTGACGCCTTACCTGCGGCGGCGGTTTACCTTGCTGCCGCAAACCGGCGCCGGATGGCCCTTGTCAGGCGGCATCCCGGGCAACGGCCTTCGCACCTTTTTCCTCGCTGGCCTTGCGCGCCTCCAGCAAATCCAGCGCCACGTCGACGATCATGTCTTCCTGCCCGCCCACCATGCGCCGGCGCCCGAGTTCRACCAGCACGTCGACCGTCTTCAAGCCATATTTGCTCGCCGCGGCCTCGCTGTGGCGCAGGAAACTGGAATACACGCCCGCATATCCCAGCGCCAGCGTTTCGCGGTCGACCCGCACCGGCCGGTCCTGCAGCGGACGCACGATGTCGTCGGCGGCATCCATCAGCTTGTAGAGGTCGCAGCCGTGGTTCCATCCCATGCGCTCCGCCGCCGCGATAAAGACTTCCAGCGGCGCATTGCCGGCGCCGGCCCCCATGCCGGCAAGGCTGGCGTCGACGCGGTCGCAGCCCTCCTCCACCGCCACGATGCTGTTGGCCACGCCCAGGCTCAGGTTGTGGTGGGCGTGCATGCCGGTCCGGGTTTCCGGCTTCAGCACGTCCTTGAAGGCGCGGAAGCGGTCGCGGACATCGTTCATGGTCAGCGCGCCGCCCGAGTCCACCACGTAGCAGCAGGTGGCGCCGTAGCTCTCCATCAGCTTTGCCTGCGCCGCGAGGTGCTGGGGCGTGGTCATGTGGCTCATCATCAGGAAGCCGACCGCCTCCATGCCCAGGTGGCGGGCGTACTCGATATGCTGCCGCGAGACGTCCGCCTCGGTGCAATGCGTGGCCACGCGGACGATGCGCGCGCCGGCGCCATAGGCGGCCTTGAGATCATGGACGGTGCCGATGCCGGGCAGCAGCAAGGTGGCGACCTTGGCATGGCTGACCACGCTGGCCACCGCTTCGATCCATTCCAGGTCCGTATGGGCGCCGAAGCCATAGTTGAAGCTGGACCCCTGCAGGCCATCGCCATGCGCCACTTCGATGGAGTCGACCCTGGCCTCATCGAGGGCCCTGGCGATCCGGACGGCTTGTTCGATGCTGTACTGGTGACGGACGGCGTGGCTGCCGTCGCGCAGCGTCACGTCGGAGATATAGAGTTTCTTCTGGTCTTGCATGACAGTCTTTCCTGATGAGCGGCCGCGTCAGGCGGCAGCGCGTTGGGCAAGCATGGCGCCGGCCATGCGCCTGGCGATGGTCAGCGCGGCGCTGGTCATGATGTCGAGGTTCCCGGCATAGGCGGGAAGATAGTGGGCAGCGCCCTCCACCTCCAGGAACACCGAAGTCTTGAGCCCGCTCACCCGCCCCACGCCCGGCACCACCAGCGGCGCATTGGCCGGGATCGTCTCGAACTGCACCTTCTGCTTGAGGCGGTACCCCGGCACATACTGCTGCACCTCGGCGGCCATGGCTTCGATCGACGCGGCGACCGCATCCTGCTCCGCCATCTCGCTCAGGCAGTAAACCGTGTCGCGCATGATGAGCGGCGRCTCGGCGGGATTGAGCACGATGATGGCCTTGCCCTTCCAGGCCCCGCCGATCGCTTCGATCGCCTTCGAGGTGGTCTCGGTGAATTCGTCGATATTGGCGCGCGTGCCGGGGCCCGCGCTCTTGCTGGAAATGCTCGCGACGATCTCGGCGTACAGCACGGGCGCCACGCGGGAGACAGCGGCCACCATGGGAATGGTGGCCTGTCCGCCGCAGGTGACCATGTTGACGTTGTGTGCGTCGAGATGGGCGTCGCCGTTGACCACCGGGATGCAGTACGGGCCGATGGCCGCCGGCGTCAGGTCGATCATGCGCAGCGACGGGCGCAGGCCGCGCAGGAACGCATCGTTCTTCACGTGCGCGCCGGCGCTGGTGGCATCGAACACGATGTCGATGTCGCCGAACACGGGCATGCGCGTCAATCCTTCCACGCCCTCGTGGGTGGTCGCCACGCCGAGGCGCGCGGCGCGTGCCAGGCCGTCCGATGCCGGGTCGATGCCGACCATCGCGCCCATCTCGATCTGCTCGCCGTGGCGCATGATCTTGATCATCAGGTCCGTGCCGATATTGCCGGAACCGATGATGGCTGCTTTCAGCTTGCGGGTCATGTCGTTCTCCTGTTGCTTGTTTCGCGTCATTCCACGCTGGCGCCGCTGGCCTTGACCAGCGGGGCCCAGCGCGTGCTTTCGCTGTTGAGGAAGGCGCCGAACTGTTGCGGCGTCATGGGCAGCGCTTCCAGGCCCTGGTCGGCAAACCGCCTGGTCACCTCGGGTGCCTTGAGCGCCTTGACCGCCGCCTCATTGAGACGCGCGACGATGGCATCAGGCGTGCCGGTCTTGACCACCATGCCGAACCAGACGCCGGCATCCAGCCCGCCAATGCCGAGCTCGGAGAGCGTGCGCACGTCCGGCAGCGAAGGCGAGCGGCGAGGCGCCGCGATGGCCAGCGGCTTGACCTTGCCGCCCTTGATCAGCGGCGAGGTGGTGATCACCGGGTCGAACATCATGTCGACCTGCCCCGCCATCACATCCTGCAAGGCCGGGGCCGAGCCCTTGTAGGCCACGTGGGTCATATGGCCGCCGGACTTGTCGGCGAACAGGCCGCCCAGCAGGTGCCCGATCGAGCCGATGCCCTGCGAGGCATAGTTCACGCCGTCTGGCTTGCTCCTGGATAGCGCCACCAGTTCCTTGACGGAATTGACCGGGCTGCCCTGCGGCACCACCAGCACGAGCGGCGACGAAGCCAGTGCCGTCACCGGCTTGAAATCCTTGAGCGGGTCGTACGAGAAATTGCGGTACAGACCAGGATTGATCGCGAACATTTCGGTGGCGGCCACAAACAGGGTGTAGCCATCCGCATCGGCACGCTTGACCGATTGCGCGGCGATCTGGCCGCCACCGCCGGGCCGGTTCTCGACCACGACCGGCTTGCCGAGACCGGTTTGCATCTGCTGCGCCATCTGGCGCGCAATCATGTCGGTCACGCCGCCGGCGGGGAACGGCACGACGATGGTCAGCGGCCGGCTGGGAAAGGTGTCGGCCATGGCGGGGGCGTTGGCGGCCAGGCCGACGGTCGCGAGCAGTGCTGCCAGGATGGGTTTTGCGTATTTCATGTTGTCTCCTTGTGTATTTCTAATGGGGTAAATCGCTTGATACGCGGCGCGCTAGCCCTGTGCGAACCGTGCCCGCACACTGCCGATGCCGCTAATGCGGGCCTCGAAGCACTGCCCCGGTCCGGCGGCGGCCATCGGGCCGAGCGCACCGGTCAGGATCAGGTCGCCGGCGCGCAGCGGGTCGCCCAGCGAGGCCAGCTTCCGGGCCAGCCAGACCGCGGCGTTGAGCGGATGGCCAAGGCAATCCGCACCCGAACCCATGGAGACGCGCTCGTCGTCCCGCAGCATTTCCATCTTCACGGTCTTCAGGTCCAGGCCGGCCAGCGGCACGGGCACAGCGCCGAGCACCACCAGGCCGCTGGAGGCGTTGTCGGCCACGGTATCCACGTACGAGATATCCCAGTCGCGGATACGGCTGCCGACCACTTCAATCGCGGGCAGCACGTAGGCGATGGCGTTGATCAGGTCCACCAGCGTGGCGTCCTCCTCCGGCACATCGCGGCAGAGCACCAGCGCGACCTCGGCTTCCGCCTTCGGCTGCAGGGTGCGCGCTACCGGAATCGGCTCGTCGTCGCCGAAGACCATGTCGGCGAACAACGTACCGAAGTCGGGCTGGTCCACGCCAAGCTGGCGCTGCACCGCTGGCGAAGTCAGGCCGATCTTGCGGCCCACCACGCGGCGGCCCTGAGCCCGCCACGCGTCGACGTTGGCGCGCTGGATGGCATAGGCCATCGCGGCATCGCCGGGCGGGATTTCGCCGCGCAGCGGTTCGACCGGCGTGCGCGTCTGCTCTGCCTCGCGCAGCCGCTTGGCAAGCGCGAGCGTCATTTCCTGGTTTGACATGGTTGATCCTGGTTGGGTTATGCGTGCCCGGTGGCAGGCCGTGCCTGCATCACGCCGAAGCCTGCGATCCATTCGTCGATGGGCCGGTAGTACTCGACCGATGCCTGGTAAGGCCCGGCGGCGGCCAGCGCGCCAAATGCGGCGATCCAGGTGCGGATCTCGTGCGCCGACTTGCCGGCGTCGCGCGTGATGTCGTCGTTGCGCATCGCATCCACCCCGCCCAGGTTGCCGCTGGCGAGCAGTTCCAGGAAAGCCCTGTCCCATGCCGGATTGAGCGGATGCAGGGGGCTGTCGCCCTTGGTGAAGGCTTGCGCGGCGGCCACGGTACGCGCCTGGCGGGCAGCACGCGACTCGGGCGACGGGTTGCGCCCCGCAATCAGGCGCTCGGCGACCTCCGCGTTGGCCGAAGCGATTTCCGGCACGGGCGGCTCATGTGAAATGCCGCCCGACCCCACCACCAGCACGCGCTTGCCCAGGCCTTGCAGGAAGCCACCGATGGCCTCGCCCAGCAGCCGCGCACGGCGGCACGTCGCCATGGGCGGCGCCACCGAGTTGATGAAGACGGGAATCACCGGGCACTGGCCGAGCCCGCCCAGCAGCACTTCCAGCGCCTGCGCGCAGCCGTGGTCCACCTGCATGCGGTACGACACGGCCACGTCCACGTCGCTGGCCAGCACGGCCTGCGCCATCGCAATGGCAGTGCCGCGCGGCACATCGAGCGGGCCGGCGAGACTCTTGAAGTCGCCGATGGCGCTGGCTTCGACGCCGATACAGAACTGCGGCATCACGTCATAAAAGAATCCATTGAAATGATCCGGAGCGAAGACCACCACCAGTTCCGGCGCAAAGGCCTGTACCCGGGCACGCGCCGCGGCCTGCACGCGCTCCACTTCGGCCACGATCTCCGGTGCGGGATCGTAATAGCCGTGCAGCGGCGTATGGGACAGGCATTCGAGATGCATCGGCATGTCAGGCTCCCCGCGCAAAGGCGATCGCGCGGCCGGGCACCGGCGCCGCGTCCGGCTGGGCAGGCAGTACGCCCGAGGCAGCAGATGCCGCCGGCGACACGTCGGCCAGGGCAAGCTTCCCGGCCAGCGCCTGGATGGCCTCCGACACCTGCTGCGGCGAGCACATGCCGGCCACGAAGCGGTCGGGACGCAGCAGCACCACGGAGTCCGGCACCTTGCCGAACCATTCCTTGAGGCGCCCGGCGGCATCGCCGATGGCAATCACGCCGTCCGGCACATCGTCGCGATAGGCGAGCTGCGTATCGGGCTTGGCCATCACGAAACAGGCGCCCAGCTTTTCCCAGACGGCACGCGCTTGCGGCGTCAGGCCGAAGGTCGGGTCGGCACCCCAGGCAACGATGGCAAAGCGATTGCCGATCACGTCGTCGAGGCGCACCGTATGGCCTGCCTCGGTCCGCACCATCGGCTGGATGAACATGCGCCCGACCGGCGACCCGCCGGCCGGATCGCGGCCGTGGACAAGCCTTCCCACCAGCGAATCCCGTTTCTCGCTCATCAGCCCCAGCATGCGTCCCAGCGGCGAGTTGCCGGAGCGCTCCAGCAAGCGCGCGAGGAAGCCGTCGTCCCGCTGGCGCCCGGGCAACAGCACCACCCCGGATTCGTAGCGCGGCATGGGCTTGAAGCGCATCTCCACGAAGTACTGCTTTACCGGGGGAAACACGTTCAGCACCCGCGTCAGGCCGTCGCGCACCGACGCACCGAAGCGGCTGGCGGGCGCGAAGATGTCGCCCGCCACCTCCGACAGGTGGATCATCGAGCGCGCATGGGCGCGGCGTTCCACGCCATAGGTGTCGAGCAGGCGGTCCTGCGCCACGCCCTTGACCACCATCGCCAGCTTCCAGCCCAGGTTGCTCGCATCGCGGATGCCGCTGTTGTAGCCCTGCCCCTGCCAGACCGGCATGATGTGCGCGGCGTCGCCCGCCAGCAGCACGCGGTGGACGCGGAACGTGCGCGCCAGCCGCGCGTTGTGCGTATAGACGCGCTTGCGGATGTAGTCGACCTTGTCCGGCTCGGCCACCACCTTGCGGATCAGCGCGGCGAGGTTTTCCGGCCGGGACAATTCCTCTTCCGTCTCGCCGGGCATGACCATGAATTCGAAGCGGCGGATCCCGTGCGGCAGCGCGGCCGAGACATAGGGGCGGGTCGCGTCGCAATGCATGTAGATATGCGGCGTGCCGATCGGGTCGTTGCGCACGTCGACCACAATCCACTGGTTTGGCTTGGTGCGCCCTTCGAACGGCACATCGAGCGTGCGCCGCACGATGCTGTTGCCGCCATCGCAGCCCACCATATAGGCAGCGCGGATCGAAGTGACCCGCCCCTGCGCGTCTTCCGCGCTGAGGGTCACGCCAAGTTCGTCCTGTGTGAAGGCCGCGATGCCGTGGCCCAGCAGGACCCTCACATGCGCAAAGCGCTGCAGGCCGTCATACAGGACGCGGTCGGCCAGCGGCTGGATGAAGGCGTTGCGGCGGGACCAGCCAAACTCGTCGGTGCGCGGCTCGATCGATGCAAAGCAGCGGCCGGTATGCGTGACGAAGCGCATCCAGTGGTGCGGCGTGGTATGCGGCAGCAGCGCATCGGCCAGGCCGACCGACTGGAACACGCGCAGTGCCTCGTCGTCGAGCCCGATGGCGCGGGGGTAATCGATGATCTGGTCCAGCTTCTCGACCAGCACGACGCGCACGCCCTGCAGGCCAAGTATGTTGGCGATCATCAGGCCAACCGGCCCGGCGCCGATGATGGCGACGTCGGTGGCAAGATCCTGCGGACGAGCGTCTCCGCCCGCCATCTCGATGGCGTTGTTCATGTCTCCTCTCCTGCTGTTTCGCGGATCTGGCGGGCTTAAACCGCAGTCGCTTCCGGCACGGCGTTGCCGAGCAGGAAGTTCAGGTGAATGCGGTTGAAGGTGGCGGCATCCTCGAACTGCGGCCAGTGGCCACAGCCATCCATCACCGTGAACAGCGCGCCGGGAATCATGGTGGCGATGCGGCGGCCTTCCGAGACATCGGCGGTGGGGTCATCCGAGGTCCACAGCACCAGCGTCGGGGCCTTGATGCGGCCATAGTGCTCGGCGCGCAGGATGTTGCGCTGGCGCGTTTCCATGTCCTGCAGCACCATGTTGCCGCGCTGGGCCTCGACCATGCCCGCTTGCGCGTAGATGGCCTGGCGCGTGGCGATCAGGTCGTCGAAGGCCTTGGCCTTGTCGGCCATCAGCCATTCCACGCGGGCCTTGATGAAGTCCCAGCCCGGTTCTTCCACGGCGCGCATCGACAGCGTCTTGAGGCGCTCCATCACCACCGGGTCCGCCTGCGATCCGCCGGCCGTGTTCAGTACCAGCCGCTCCACCCGCTCGGGATGGTCGATGGCCAGTCGCGAGGCCACCCAGCCGCCCAGCGACTCACCGCTGAACGAGGCGCGCTCGATGCCCAGGGAATCCATCACGCGGATCACATGGTCGACGTAATCGGGAATCTCGCGCCCGCCTGCCGGCTTGTCGGTCCAGCCGTGGCCGATCATGTCGATGGCCCATACGTCGAAATGCTCGGCATGCGATTGCAGGTTGCGTACATAAGCCTCGGCGTGGCCGCCGACACCATGCAGCAGAATCAGTGCTGGCTTGTCGCTGCTGCCGGCATGCAGGTAACGGGTGCGGATGCCTTTGGCATCGAGCCAGCCCTGGCTGAAGGAAACGCCGCGCAACTCACCCCAGATGCTCTGGAACGGCTGGCTGGCCTGGCTGGACTGGACGGGCTTGAGGCTGGTGGCGGCGCTGGGCATCGTGTCTCCTTCGTTCGTGAATGTCTAAGTAGTACAGCGGAGTGTAGAGACCCGATTGCATCCCGACAAAAAAACGAACAGAATGTGCAAGGAGTGCACAACGTTGATTTAAAAGGGTTTTTTAGGGTAATTTATGCCGCATAGCCGAACCTCCCCGTATGCCAGCGTGCGCGGGCTTAGCCGTGGACTGGACGTGCTGAAGGCGCTGAACCGGATGGAAAGCGGGCGCGGGACCGCCCTGCAACTGAGCGAACTGACCGGGCTGCACCGCACCACGGTCAGGCGCCTGCTGGAGACGCTGATCGCGGAAGGCTACGTGCGCCGCAGCGAGTCGGACGACAGCTATCGCCTGACGCTGCAGGTACGGGCCCTGAGTGAAGGCTTCAATGACGACGAGTGGATCTCCACCATCGCCGCGCCGCTGATGGGAGAACTTTTGCAGCGCGTGCTGTGGCCGTCCGACCTGACCACGCCCGACGGCGACGCCATGATCATTCGCGAAACCACCCATCGCTTCAGCCCGCTGTCCTTTCACCGTGCGATGGTGGGACGGCGCCTGCCGATGCTCTCGACGGCAGCCGGGCGGGCCTATTTTGCGTATTGCGGCGACGCCGAACGGGACGATATCCTCAACCTGCTCCGTTCGGGGGCGGGGGGCGAAGAACAAGCGGCGCTGGCCAATAACGCAGCCTATGTCCGCAAGCTGGTGGAGCGCGTGCGCGCGGATGGCTTTGGCTCCAATCGCGGCGACTGGCTCGAGCAGCGCAAGATCGGCGCCGTCGCCGTGCCGATCCGGTATCAGGACCGCGTGCGCGGCAGCCTGAACGTGGTGTATCTCGCGCGCGCCCTGAGCGAGGAAGAAGCGATCAAGCGGTTCGTTGCGCCGCTGCAGGACATCGCAAATCGTGTCCAGGAAGGCATGGCCGCGCCCGTGCCAGCACGGCAGACCACCTAGGCGCGGCTCAGTCCAGCGCGATCTTGTGCGCGCGGATCAAGGCTCCCCACTTCACGCGCTCACGCTCCACGAACTCGGCAAATCCTGCCCGCGTGTCGCCCATGGGTTCAAGGCCAAGCTCCTGCATCTGCCTGACCACAGCCGGATCCTTCAGCGCGGCCGTGATCGCCGCGTTGAGTTTGTCGACTGAAGCGGCCGGCGTGCCGGCCGGCACTACCACGCCCTGCCAGGCAAAGGCCGTGAACCCCGGCAAGCCGGCTTGCGCAAAGGTCGGAACATCCGGCAGTACCGCCGATCGTTGTTCAGCGGGCAGCGCAATCGCTCGCAGGCGGCCGGCGCGGATCAGCGGCACCGCTGCCGACAGGTCAGCCATCATGAAATCGACCTGTCCGCCCGCCACGTCTTGCAGCGCCGGCAGGGTGCCCTTGTAGGGCGCATGCACCGCGCTGGCCTGCACGCGGTCCAGCATCAGTTCGGCACTCAGATGATGCGGGCTGCCGGCGCCCACCGAGGCATAGGTCGCCTTGCCCTGCCCGGCCTTTATCCAGGCGATGAACTCGGGCAGCGTATTCATCGGCAGAGCCGGGTTGGTCACCAGCACCACCGGCAGCTTCACCAGCGAGGTGACCAGCGTGAAGTCCCTGCCGACGTCGTAAGGCAGCTTACGGTACAGCGCGGGATTGAGCACCAGCATGCCCTGYCCGGCGGTCAGCAGCGTGGCGCCGTCGGCGCGGGCCTTGGCCACGTCCTGCGCGGCCAGGATGGTGGCGCCACCGGGCTTGTTGTCGACCACGATGTTCCGGTGCATGACCGGCGCGATCGTCTGCGCGACGATGCGCGTGGCGAGGTCACTGCCGCCGCCCGCGGTAGAGGGCACCACCCAGCGTGCGGGGGGATCGGCGGCCAGGGCCTGGGTAACGCCGCAGAGCGATGCCGTCAGCAGGACCGCAGCACGGAATGTTTGCCGCGCGATAGAGAGCGAGCGCGCGCATGGCGGGCAGGCTGATGTTTGCATATTGTGACTCCTCGCTTCCTCTCTTGTTTTTCGTGCTGCCAGGATGGGACCTGCCTCGGATACGCTGATCTGCTCCTCTCTCCCGCTTGCGGAAAAAGGGGGCGGGGGAAAGGGCCGGCGCTGGTTACGCCTTCGTGCCGGAAAAAACCATTGGCTCCGCTTCCAGTGGTTCCTGGCCAAACCGCGCCAACCCTCTCCCCATGAGGGGAGAAGGAGTAACAGCCGTCGTCATTGCAGACGGTTTTGGCGCACCGGCCGGCTCCGGCTAGTACGTCTTGTCCCCGCCGGCCCCGGCACCGCCCCGCCCCTTGAACTGCGCAGCCAGGCTTTCCGCCGCACGGGCCAGCATCGTGGCATCCACGCCAACCGCGGTAAACGTCGTCCCGAGGGCCATGTACTTGCGGGACTGCGCCACATCGGCGCTGAGAATGCCCGCCCCCTTGCCGGCGCGGCGGATGCGCGCGATAGCGCCGGCGATGGCGCTCTGTACCTCTGCATGGCCCGGATTGCCAAGGTGCCCCATATCGGCAGCCAGGTCCGCCGGGCCGATGAATACGCCGTCCACGCCTTCGGTGGCCGCGATCTCGTCCAGATGTTCAAGCCCGGCGCGCGTCTCTACCTGCACCAGCACGCACATCTCGCTGTTGGCGCGGCCCAGGTAGCCATCGACGCGGTTCCAGCGCGAGGCGCGCGCCATCGCGCTGCCCACGCCGCGCACGCCTTCCGGCGGATAGCGCGTCGCCGCTACGGCGGCGGCGGCCTCGACGGCGTCCTGCACCATGGGCACCAGCAGCGTCTGCACACCAAGGTCGAGCAGTTGCTTGATCTGCACGGTGTCGTTCCAGGACGCGCGCACCACCGGTTGCACCGGATAGGCGGCCAGCGCCTGCAACTGCGCCAGGATGGACGGCACCGTGTTGGGCGCGTGCTCGCCGTCGATCAGCAGCCAGTCGAAGCCGGCGCCGGCGAGCACCTCGGCCGCGTACGGGCTGGCCAGCCCGAGCCAGAGCCCGACCTGCTGCTCGCCCGCGGCGAGCGCGCGCTTGAAGGTATTGAGGGGAAATTCCATGATGGCCTCGGATTCATGCGAAATGGCAAGCCACGGCGCCCAGCGCGCCGTAATCCACCTGGAATGTATCACCCGGGCTGGCGGCCACCGGCCGGGTGAAGGAGCCGCCAAGGATCACCTCGCCCGCTTCCAGGCTCACGCCGAACGGATGCAGCTTGTTCGCCAGCCAGGCCACGCCGTTTGCCGGATGGTTGAGCACGCCGGCGGCCACGCCGGTTTCCTCGATCACGCCATTGCGCGACATGATGGCCGAGACCCAGCGCAGGTCCACATCGAAGGGCCTCACCGGCCGGCCGCCCATGACCACGCCGGCATTGGCGGCATTGTCGGCGATGGTGTCGAACACCTTGCGCGGGCGCTTGCTGTCGGGGTCGATCGAATGGCTGCGCGCATCGATGATCTCCAGCGCGGGGATCACGTAGGCGGTGGCGTCGTAGACGTCGAACAGCGTGCAGTGCGGCCCCTTGAGCGGCTTGCCAAGCACGAAGGCCAGTTCCACCTCCACGCGCGGCACGATGAACCGGCCGGGGGGAATCGTTGCGCCGTCCTGGAAGAACATGTCGTCGAGCAAAGTGCCGTAGTCGGGCTCGTCGATTTGCGAGGACAGTTGCATGGCGCGCGAGGTCAGGCCGATCTTGTGGCCCTTGACGGTGCGGCCCCCGGCCAGCTTGTGCGCGATCCATTCCCGCTGGATGGCGTAGGCGTCTTCGATGGTGATGTCGGGATGGTCCAGCGAGATCTGCCGGATCTGCTTGCACGATTGTTCCGCATCGTGCAGGCGATGGGCAAGCTGGCGAATCAGCTCAGGGCTGAGCATGGGGTCTCCGTGGGTAGCGTTGAGATTGAGTGGGCGTGGCGCCGGTCAGGCTTTCTTGAAGCGGGCATGGACGTTGTTGTGCTTGTAGCTGCCGCCCTCGTTGAACTCAACCAGCTCCATCGACAGCGCCAGGTAGCGCCGCGCGTACAGCTCGGCAAAGTGCGCCTTGACGGCCTCGAACAGCGCGTCGCAAGCCGTCTTCTTTACCGCCTCGGCGCGCCCGGCGCCGATCTTCAGCGTGATATGGACGAAGGCATAGTCCTCCTCGCCGTCCGCCATGCGGTAGTCGGTCAGTGCCAGCGCGCGCGAGCGGATGCCGCCGGTGGGAAACACCCCGTCCTGCGCGATCAGCACGTCGTTGATGGTCTTGAGCAGGGCCGGCACGCGCGCCTCGGCCCGGATGTTATCGGTGTACTCGACGATGATGTGGGGCATTGGCGGCCTCGTTGGTGAGTCGTGATCCAGTGATCCAGCGATCCAGTGATCCGTCAGCGCACCGGGAAGACCGCATTGATCTGGCCCGTGCCGGAACTGGTGAAATAGTCTGTGACGATATCGACAGGCTGGTCGTACTTGTCCCAGCCCAGCAAGCCAAGCAGCATGGCCGTATCGTGCATGCCGCCCTCGCCGATGCAGTGCTCGTTGTACTCGGGCAGCATGCGGCAGAAGGTGGCCCAGTCGCCCTGCTTCCACAGTTCCACCACGCGCAGGTCCACCTGTTTGAAGAACTCGCGGCTGATCTGGTGGATGCTTTCCTCGGGGCTGTTGTTGTCGTTGAAACGGTGCGACAGCGAGCCGCTGGCGAGAAAGGCCACATTGGCGTCGCTGGCCTCGATGGACTCGCGCAGCGCGGCGCCGAAGCGGCGGCTCTCGTCGAGCTGGTGCCAGGCGCACCAGGCCGCGACCGACACCACCTTGAAGTGGCGGTCGGCGTTCATGTAGCGCATCGGCACCAGCGTGCCGTATTCCAGTTCCAGGCTGGCGATCTCATGGGCGCGCGTCATCACGCCACGTTCAGTCGCGGTGCTGGCGATCAGGCGGCCCAGTTCGGGGTTGCCGTCGTAGGCATAGGCCATGTCCTTGATGAAGTGCGGCAGCTCGTTGCTGGTGTAGATGCCTTCGAAATGCGCGTTGCAGTTGACGTGGTAGCCGGCGTTGACCAGCCAGTGCACATCGGCCACTACGATGGTGTCGACCCCAAGCTCGCGGCAGCGCCGGCCGATCTCGCGGTGGCCGGCGATTGCCGCTTCGCGGCAACCGTGGTGCTTGCCGGGTAGCTCCGACAGGTACATCGACGGTACGTGCGTGATCTTGGCGGCGAGTGAAAGCTTGCCCATTGCGGTGTCTCCTGTTTTGTCATGGCGCCGGTTCGCAGCCCACCCGGCGCGCCGGGTGCTCTCAAACGCCCCAGCGCGGAATGTGATGCCCGCCCATCGAGATACAAACGTTCTTCACCTCCGCAAACACCTCGAAGCTGAACTCGCCCCCTTCGCGCCCGGTGCCGGACGCCTTGGTGCCACCAAAAGGCTGCCGCAGGTCCCGCACGTTCTGGCTGTTGACGAACACCATGCCAGCCTCGATGCCGCGCGCCAGCCGGTGCACCTTGCCCACGTCCTGCGTCCAGATATACGAGGCCAGGCCGTAGGCGGTGTCATTGGCCATGGCCAGGCCGTCATCCTCGCCCTTGAAGGGGATCAGGCAGGCCACCGGGCCAAAGATTTCCTCCTGCGCCACGCGCATGTGGTTTTCCACATTCGCCAGCACGGTAGGCTGCACGAAGTTGCCGTTGCGCAGGTGCGCCGGCAGATCGGACGGACGTTCCGCGCCGCCGGCCAGGATGGTGGCGCCCTCCTGCTCGCCCAGGCGGATATAGCCCGTGACCTTCTCCCAGTGCTGCTGGGTGATCATGGCGCCCACATGCGTCTGCTCGCTGGTCGGGTCCCCCACGCGCAAACGCCTGGCGCGCTCGGCGAACTTGCGCGCGAAGTCGTCATAGACGGTGTCCTGCACGAAGATGCGCGAGCCGGCGGTGCAGCGCTCGCCGTTGATCGAGAAGATGGTGAATAGCGCGGCATCCAGCGCGCGCTCCAGGTCGGCGTCGTCGAACACCAGCACCGGCGACTTCCCGCCCAGCTCCATCGAGAACTTCTTCAGGCCGGCGCGTTCGATGATGCGCTTGCCGGTGGCGGTGCCGCCGGTGAACGACACCGCGCGTACATCCGGATGGCGCACCAGCGCGTCGCCCGCGCTGGCGCCGTAGCCCTGCACCACGTTGAGCACACCGGCCGGGACGCCGGCTTCCAGCGCCAGCATGCCGAGCTGGTCCGCCGTCAGCGGCGACAGCTCCGACATCTTCAGCACCGCGGTATTGCCCAGCGCCAGACACGGCGCGACCTTCCAGGTGGCGGTCATGAAGGGCACGTTCCACGGCGAGATCAGCGCGCACACACCCACCGGCTGGTAGAGCGTGTAGTTCAGCATCTGATCGTCGACCGGATAGGTGCGGCCGTTCATCTGCACGCACACCTCGGCGAAGAAATTGAAGTTCTCGGCGGCCCGCGGAATCAGCTGCTTGCCGGTCTGCGCGATCGGCAGGCCGGTGTCCTGGGTTTCCAGCGCGGCCAGGTGCGGCACGTGCTCGGTAATCAGGTCCGCCAGCCTGCGCATGATGCGCGCGCGCTCCTTGGCGGGCGTATTGGCCCACTTCGGAAAAGCCGCCTTGGCCGCCGCCACCGCGGCGTTGACCTCGGCCTCGCCGCCCGCGGCCACGGTGGCGATCTCCTCGCCGGTGGCGGGGTTCCAGGTCACGAAGGTGTCCTTGCTGTCGACCTGCTTGCCGTTGATCCAGTGCTTGATCATGTCTTCCTCCTTGTTGGCGCGTGGCGTATCAGCGCACGCTGCCGTATCCGGTGGCGCAGGCGATGGTGTTGACCAGCCGCCCCACGCCTTCGATTTCCGTGACGATTTCATCGCCCGGCTGTGTATCGGCCAGCCCTTCCGGGGTGCCGGTGAGGATCACGTCGCCCGCCTCCAGCGTCATGAAACTGCTGAAGTATTCGATGAGCCACGGAATGCCGAAGATCATGTCGCGCGTGTTGCCCTGCTGGGTCAGCTTGCCGTTGACGGTGGTGCGCAACGCCAGGTTCATCGGGTCCGGCACGTCGTCGCGATCGACCAGCCAGGGTCCGAGCGGGGTGCAGGTGTCGCGGTTCTTCACCCGCAGGTTGGGGCGGTAGTAGTTTTCCAGGTAGTCGCGGATGGCGTAGTCATTCGCCACTGTGTAGCCGCGCACGTAGTCGTAGGCTTGCGCCGCCTTGACGCCGCGTGCGGTGCTGCCGATCACCACCGCCAGCTCGCACTCGTAGTGCATGTACTTCACGCCTTCGGGCCGGATGGTGTGGGCGCGGTGGCCGATGAACGCGCCCGGCCCCTTGAGGAAGACCAGCGGTTCTTCCGGCGCCTTGAAGGCGAGTTCGCGTGCATGGTCGGCATAGTTCAGGCCGAGCGCGAACGTGGTGCGCGGCGCCAGCGGAGGCAGCCACGTCACCGCGTCCTCGCTGACCACACGGCCATCGTCGAGGCGCAGTGCGCCCTCGCCCACCGGTTGCGCGCTATGGATCAGGCCATCGAAGGCCACGCGTGCGGTTCTCATGCGGTCTCCCCAATGGCTGCCACGACCCTGTGCCGCAGGCACCCTACGCCTTCGATCTCGATCTCCACGGTGTCGCCGGCACGCGCCAGCGGCGCGCCTTCCGGCACGCCCGCCAGCAGCACATCGCCGGCTTCGAGCGACATGAAGGCGGTGACATCGGCCAGCAATTGCGCCACCGGGCGCAGCAGGTTGCCGGTGTGATTGCGCTGGCGTTCCTCGCCGTTGATGCGCACTACCATCATGAGCGTATCGGGGTTCCCCGCTTGCTCGCGCGCGGTCACCCACGGGCCGATCGGGCAATAGCCGTCGCGGCACTTGTGGCGCACCGCCGGGCGGTAGTAGCTGGCATGCGGCACGCTGACGTCCGACACCACCGTGTAGCCGGCGATATAGTCCGCGGCCCGCGCCGCATCGACGCGCGTGGCGCGGCAGCCGATCACGATGCCCAGCGCGGCGCCGATCTCCAGCGTGTCCTGCCCCGGCGGCAGCGCTACGTCGCTGCCGTGGGCGGCCAGTGTATTGGCGGGCTTGATGTAGAGGATGGGTCCGGCCGGAGGCGCCTGGTACGGCGCAGCGTTGACGCTGTCGCCCAGGGCCGCGAGCGCGCCCTTGAAATTCAGCAGCGTGCCGTAGACCGTGCCGGTGATGGCGGGCTGCCACATGAACTCGTCTTCACGCAGGGCGCGCGCCCCGTCCCACGGCAGCAAGGTGGCTTCGTCCACCGGCATTGCCCGCACCGGCCGGCCGCCGGCAGCGATTCTGGCTTGTCGCATCGTGCTCCTGTCTGGTTGCGCCCGCTCTGCGCCCGGCCATTGCATTGCCCGGCTTGCGGATCGTCGTGGCGGATCGCCCGTTGGCGCCGCCTGTACTTAACATGTTAATAAGATTGCGCGGGAGTTTCAAGTGCTTTGTGCCGTCCGGCTTCTCGCACATTCTGCGGCCGCTGGCAGGTTTCGCCCTGTACCGGGTCAGGCCTTGCTGCAGCGCAAATTTACTAATGCGCCGCAGCAGCAAAAGAGCTTGCTACCCGATTTTTTTGCAGCTTGAATGAAAACGTTTTCATTTCTGCCGCCATGCCTTCTTCGCTAACCGAGACCGGAACGACACACGTGAAGCGCAACCAGGACCGATCGCCCACCCTGCCCGACGCCGCCACCCTGGCTGACGTGGCGCAGACGGCCGGCGTCTCGCTGGCCACCGCGTCCCGCGCGTTCAACAGCCCGGCGCTGGTGCGCGAAGGCACGGTGCAGCGCGTGCTGGACGCAGCGCGGAAACTCAGCTTCCGCCCCAACCTGCTTGGCAGCAAACTGCGCGCGCAGCAAAGCCGCATGATTGGCGTGATGCTGCCGACACTGGAGAACGCCGTGTTCGCCGAATGCTGGCGCGGTATCGAAGACGCAGCGCTGGCCGCCGGCTACTCGCTGATGCTGGTGACCAGCGCCTACGACCCGGCGCGCGAGCGCGAACGCATCGAATACCTGCTGCGCCACCGCGTGGACGGCATGGTGCTGACCGTGGCCGATGCCGCCCGCAGCGCCGTGCTCGACCAGCTCGACGCGGAAGGTGTGCCCTACGTGCTGACCTACAACCAGGCTGCCGCCCGCAGCCAGCGCCATTCCGTCTCGGTAGACAACCGCGCCAGCGCCCGCGAAGGCGTGGAAGCGCTGATCGCCGCCGGGCACCGCCGCATCCGCGTGGTATCCGGCGCCTTCATCGCATCCGACCGTGCCCGCCAGCGCTTCGACGGCTACCGCGACGCCATGCGGGCGCACGGCCTGGAACCCGCGCCACCGGCATGCCTGCCCACCCACACGGCCAGCAACGCCGAACAGATCCGCGCGCTGGCCGTGGGGCCGGACGCGCCGACCGCCTTCTTCTGCACCAATGACCTGCTCGCGATCGGCGTGATCTCGGACCTGAAACGGCTCGGCCTGCGCGTGCCGCGCGACATCTCCGTGCTCGGCTACGACGGCATTGCGCTCGGCGCGCTGGTGGAGCCGGCACTGGCATCGGTGGTCCAACCCAATACCGAAATCGGCGAGCGCGCCGTCGCGCGTCTGCTTGCGCGCTTCGCGCCGTCCGGCACCGGCAAGCAGGACGGCGCCAGGCCCGGACGCATCACCCTGTTGCCACACACCCTGCGCCTGGGCGGCACCGTCGCCGCGCCGGCATGAACCGTCTTCCACCCGCTTTTCCCAGCCCCAGTCCGCTACTCAAGGAGTTCACCATGCAAGCAAGCCGTACCTGGCCCAAGCCGCTACGCTGGATCGCCATCGCACTCGGCGCCGCCGCCTTCAGCCAGGGCGTGGCAGCGCAAACCGCGATCTGCTACAACTGCCCGCCCGAATGGGCCGACTGGGCCTCGCAGATCCGCGCCATCAAGGAAAAGACCGGCGTCACGGTGCCGCACGACAACAAGAACTCCGGCCAGTCGCTCGCGCAACTCGTCGCGGAGAAAGGCAGCCCGGTCGCCGACGTGGTCTATTACGGCGTGACCTTTGGCATCCAGGCCAAGAAAGACGGCGTCACCGCCGCCTACAAGCCGGCCCACTGGAACGACATCCCCGACGGCCTGAAAGACCCGCAAGGCAACTGGTTCGCCATCCACTCGGGCACGCTCGGCTTCATGGTCAACGTCGACGCCCTGCGCGGCAAGCCCGTGCCGCAATCCTGGGCCGACCTGCTCAAACCCGAATACAAAGGCCTGATCGGCTACCTCGACCCCGCCAGCGCCTTCGTCGGCTACGTCGGCGCCGTCGCCATCAACCAGGCCCTGGGCGGCTCGATGGACAACTTCGGCCCCGCCTTCAAATACTTCCGCGACCTGCAGAAGAACCAGCCCATCGTGCCCAAGCAGACCGCCTATGCCCGCGTGCTCTCCGGCGAGATCCCGATCCTGCTCGATTACGACTTCAATGCCTATCGCGCACGCTACAAGGACAAATCCAACGTGGCCTTCGTGATCCCCAAGGAAGGCACGGTAGTGGTGCCCTACGTGATGAGCCTGGTGAACAAGGCCCCGCACGAAGCCGAAGGCAAGAAGGTGCTTGATTTCGTCCTGTCCGATGCCGGACAGGCGCTATGGGCCAACGCCTATCTGCGGCCGGTGCGCAGCGCCGCGATACCCAGCGAAGTGCAAGCCAGGTTCCTGCCCGCGGCGGACTATGCGCGCGCCAAGCCCGTGGATTTCGGCAAGATGGCGGAAGCGCAGAAAGGGTTTAGCGACCAGTATTTGAAGGAGGTCCGATGAGCGGATGGCTGCTCGCGCGATGGCCCTACGATGCTTGATGAGGCAGGCTGAGTTGGTTGCATCGCCATCGCTTTGCCTGCGCCCGCCCTCTCCCGCAAGCGGGAGAGGGGAGCAAGTCGATTCAAACCTCGCAGGGTGTAGCCGTGTGGAGCGCCCCCAAGGGCGGTCCACACCTCAACGCGATGCGAAGCGAGCCGTCAAGGTGTACCAGGCCGTATGGGGCGCCTCGGGATCCGGCGAAAAGAGCGGAAAAGAGGGACCCATGTTTGAGTATCGCCTTAAGGCGATGCGAGTTTGGGCCCCGGCCGCTCTTTTCGTCGGATCCCGAGGGGGTGTCGCCCCATCCGGCGCGCCTTCTTTGCCTACTTTCTTGGCAAGACAAGAAAGTAGGTCGCCCCCCGCAGGGGGGTGAAACCGCCTTTGACTTTAAGGTTTTAAGCCTTGGAAGTTGAAGTTGATTTTCAAACCCCGGGAGCATCCCCAACCATGCCCAAACAAAGCCCCCCCCTCCTCCTCTTCGCCCTCCCGGCCCTAATCCTCTTCACCGCCTTCTTCTGCCTCCCAATGGCAAAACTCCTGGCCATCAGCATCACCGGAGAAAAAGGCGCAAGCGTCTACTGGACCGTAATCTCAAGCCAACGCTATCTTCACAGCCTGATGGTAACGGTACTGCTCTCGGCAACCGTAACCCTGGCAACCCTGATCATCGCCGGCATCACCGGCACCTTCCTCCAACGCAACGCCGTCCCCGGCAAAGCGCTGCTGGTAGCCATGCTGACCTTCCCGCTAGCCTTCCCCGGCGTAGTCATCGGCTTCATGGTCATCATGCTGGGCGGCCGCAACGGCCTGCTGGCCATGGCAGGCGACTGGCTAGCCGGCGACCGCTGGACCTTCGCCTACGGCCTCACCGGCCTGTTCGTCGGCTACCTGTACTTCTCCATCCCCCGCGTCATCCTGACCGTGATGGCCGCGGTAGCCAAGCTCGACGCCTCCCTGGAAGAAGCCGCGCGCTCGCTCGGCGCAGGCCGCTGGCGCGTGGTGCGCGACGTCATGCTGCCCGCCCTGATGCCCGCCATGATCTCCAGCGGCGCGATCTGCTTCGCCACAAGCATGGGCGCTTTCGGCACCGCCTTCACGCTGGCGACGCAGCTCGATGTACTGCCGCTCACCATCTACAACGAGTTCACCAACTACGCCAACTTCGGCATGGCCGCAGCCCTGTCCGTACTGCTCGGCACGGTCACCTGGGCCTTGCTGGCGCTGGCGCGCTGGTTCTCGGGCGACGCCGTCGCCGCCACCGCATGAGGATTGCCATGACTACGACTTCCCGCCGCGGCAACGCTTACTGGCTGCAACTCGCGCTCACGCTCCTGGTTTGCCTCTTCATGGTGGTCCCGGTGGTGATGTCGGTGCTGGCCGGCCTGACCAACAATATCTTCATTGGCATAGCCAGCGGCCTGACCACGCGCTGGCTGGCGGAGGTATGGTCGCTCTACCGCAATACCATCTTCCTGTCGCTGGGCATCGCACTGGCCTGCCTTGCCTGCACGCTGGTGCTGGGCGTGCCGGCGGCCTACTACATGGCGCTGCGGCGCGGCCGCATCACGCGCCTGATCGAAGAGCTGCTGATGCTGCCGGTGGCAGTGCCGGGCCTGGCTACCGCCCTCGGCCTGATCCTGCTCTATGGCGGCTGGCAGGCGTTCCGCACCAGCTGGGTATTCATCCTGGTGGGCCACGTCCTGTTCACGCTGCCGTTCATGGTGCGCTCGGTGCTGGCCATCATGTCGGCCATCGATATCCGCACGCTGGAAGACGCCGCCGCCAGCCTGGGCGCGAGCCGGCTGCAGCGCTTCTTTACGGTGGTGCTGCCCAACTGCCGCCAGGGCATCCTGGCCGGAGCGCTGATGGTGGTAACGCTCTCGGTGGGTGAGTTCAACCTGACCTGGATGCTGCATACGCCCACCACGCAGACATTGCCCGTGGGTCTGGCCGATAGCTATGCATCGATGCGGCTGGAGATCGGCTCGGCCTACACCATCGTGTTCTTCTTCATGATCATTCCGCTGCTGGTGCTGATGCAGGGCCTCTCCGCGCTCGGCGCGCGCGCCCGCAAGCACCAGCCGCTTGCCGACAGCGGCGGCGCCGGGGCGATCTCCGGCACCGATCCGCTTTCCCCATCCGAGGCCCGCCATGCATGAACCGACCCCCATCACCCTGCGCCACTGCGGCAAGACCTTCGCCGACGGTACGCTGGCGCTGCAACCCCTCGACCTCGACATCGGCGCCGGCGAAACCGCGGTCCTGCTTGGTCCTTCCGGCTGCGGCAAGACCACCACGCTGCGCATCATCGCCGGGCTGGAATTCCCCGATCCCGGCGGCGTGGTCATGTTTGGCGATAGCGATGTGACGCCCCTGCCGATCGAGCAGCGCGGCGTGGGCATGGTGTTCCAGAGCTATGCGCTGTTTCCCAACATGACCGTGGCGGAGAACATTGCCTATGGCCTGCGCGTGCGCCGGACCGATCCCGCCGCGCGCCGCCGCCGGGTGGACGAGATGCTGTCCATGATGCAGCTCGGGCCCTTCGCCGAGCGCCGCATCGACCAGCTCTCCGGCGGCCAGCGCCAGCGCGTGGCGCTGGCCCGCGCCATCGCGGTACAGCCGCGCGTGCTGCTGCTCGACGAACCGCTGACCGCGCTGGATGCCAAGCTGCGCGATGCGCTGCGCGCCGACATCAACCAGTTGCTGCGCAGCCTGCATATCACCGCCGTCTATGTCACCCACGACCAGGCCGAGGCGATGGCGCTTGGCGACCGCATCATCGTGATGGACCGCGGCCGCATTGCCCAGACCGGCACGCCGCAGCAGATCTACCGGGCGCCGGCCAATGCCTTCGTGGCGGATTTCATCGGCACCATGAACCGCTTGCCGGCGGTGCCGGAAGCCGGTGCCTGGCGTGTGCCGGGTGGTCTGGTGCCGCGCCAGGACAACGCAGCGGGCGCCGCGCAGCCGGCCCGCGCCGAACTCTTGTTCCGCCCCGAGGACGTGGCGCTGGCCCGGGCCGAGGAGGCGCACCTGGGCGGCTCGGTCGTCACCGCGCTGTTCCTGGGCAACTACACGCGCTTGCTGGTCGACGTTGGCGCACCGGCGCCGCTGGTCGTCGACACCACCCGGCGCGATGCCTGGCATGCGGGCGACCGCGTCGGCCTGCGCCTTGATACCGGCCACCTGATCACGCTTTCCGAAGCGCTCGCAGCATGAACTCCCTGACCAGCACTCCGGGCAATCCGGGCAACCCCGGCGATCCGGCCGGCACCTACCTGCTCGCCCACATCACCGACCTGCACATCAAGGCCGGCGGCAAGCTGTCCTACCGCATGGTGGACACCGCCGGCGCGCTGCAGCGCTGCATCGACACGTTGCTGGACGCGCCACAGCGGCCGGATTCGGTCGTCATCACCGGGGATCTCGTCGACTTCGGCACCGAGGCGGAATACCGCTTCCTGCGTGGCATCCTGCAAGGCCTGCCGATGCCGGTACGGCTGCTGCCGGGCAACCATGACCACCGGGCTACCTTGCGCCGTGTCTTCGCGGATCACGATTACCTGTTCGCCGCCGGCGATGGCGATGCGCCCATCCACTACAGCGTGGAAGCCGGCCCGTTGCGCCTGGTTGCCTTCGACTGCACGGTGCCGGGCAAGCCTGGCGGCCGGGTCGATCCCGCCGCGCTGCCATGGCTCGAAGCCACGCTGGCGGCCGAGCCGGACCGGCCCACGCTGTTGATGCTCCATCATCCGCCCTTCCACACCGGCATCGGCCACATGGATCAGCAGGGCCTGGCCGGCGCCGGACTGCTGGAGGCGGTGGTGCGCCGGCATCCGCAGGTGGAGCGTGTGCTGTGCGGCCATTTGCACCGGCACATCACGTGCCGCTTCGGCGGCACGGTGGCCATGACGGCGCCGGGGCCCGCGCATCAGGTCACGCTGGACCTCGACCCGCAGGCCGCTTCGCGCTTTCGCATGGAGCCGCCCGGCTACCTGCTGCACTGGTGGCATTCCTTGCATGGGCTGGTGAGCCATGCGGCGGTCATCGGCGCATTCGGTGCCGACCACCCCTTCTTCGATGCCGCCGGCAAACTGATCGACTGAGCGGCGGCCGGACAAAAAAAACCCACAGCCGGGTGGATGTGGGTAATAAAGTGGTATGGGCAAGTCGCGGAAATCGCCCACGTCCGTATGGTGACACCCCGCGGCCGCGAGTGAAATAATCTTTCCGGACTAGAAGGCCGCCATGCGTCGCGCAGGCAGTCCCCAGTGTGCCTTCCGGCCACATCCCGGAAACCGCGTGGGCGCGCACGGCGCGGCACGGCCGCCCCGGAACACAAGCCGGGCTCTGCATTGCGTATCCCCTCTTTAGTGGRGAAATGGACAACACTGCAATAATCTAGTCCAATTCGCCCTTGACGATCGCTTTGAACCGGCGCTCCTTTCGCATTACCGTGGTTCCAGCGGCCGCTGCCGGCGCGCCGGCCGCCGTCCAACTTCCTACCATGCTCAACGCCCACCTGCTGCTGATCGACGACCACACACTGTTCCGCACCGGCCTGCGCTTGGTGCTGGCTGACAGCCCAAGCGTGGCAAGCATCATCGAGGCGGGTTCCGTCATGGGCGCGGTGGAGACGCATCGCGGCGCCACCGTGGATATCATCCTGCTCGACATCCAGATGCCCGGCCTCAACGGCATCGAAGGCGTCAAGGTGTTGCGCCGCCATTTTCCCGTTGCGCGCATCCTGATCGTTTCCGGCACCTCCGGGCTGGAGACCATCCCGGCCGAGGTACGCAAGGAGATTGCCGGCTTCCTGCCGAAATCCGCGGACAGCGTCCAGATCGAGATAGCCATCGCCGCCTGCCAGCAGGGCGACACCTACTTCATTCCGGACCCGACCGGCGAGAGCCACGACAATCCGGACGGCACGCCAAACGGCACGGCCAACGGCATCGCATACCAGTCCAGCTCGCTCACGCCGCGCCAGCTTGAAGTGCTGGAGCAACTCAGCCAGGGCCGCTCGAACAAGATCATTGCCCACCATCTGGGCCTCTCCGAGAACACCGTCCGGGTTCACGTGGCGGCCATTCTCGATCACCTCGGCGTAGTCAGCCGGGTGGAGGCGGTGCTCGAGGCGCAGCGCCGCGGCCTGGTGCAGACAGGCAGGTAGGTCATGGCCTTGCTCATCCCCCGCTTCGACGAACCGCGCCTGCTGGCCGCGGAAATGGAACTGATCGACCAGAGCTTCGGCATCGCCATGTTGGGCTGTGCGCTGGCGGCCTTCATCCTGGCCCTCGGGCTGGCGCTGGGCGGCGGGCATCCCGGCGCCTTCCCGTGGGCCCTCGCCATGGGCCTGGCCTGCGCCGCCGGGCACTTTGGGCGGCGCAGGCTGCCCGAGCGCACGAGCCAAGCCAAAGCGGGTCTTTACGCCCGTGCCATGACGGCCTTGCTGACACTGATCGGCGCGCTCTGGGGGCTGGCGGCATGGCTATACATGGATGTGAAGTCGCCCGCGACGGTGATCTGCATCCTGTCGCTGATCGCCGGCATGAGCGCGGCCGCGCTGGCGGTGTTCTCCGCCTGCCTGCCGGTCGCCGTGGGCTTCTTCGTGCCGGCCATCGTGCCGGTCTGGGCGGTCTTCATCGCCACCGGCGATGCCGCCTATCTGGCCATGTTCCTCGGCACGCCGCTCTATCTCGTTGTGCTCATGATCTTCGCGCGCAACTACGCGCGCGTGGCGCGCCACGGCATCGCGCTGCGCTTTGCCAACGTGGAACTGATCTCGCAATTGCGCGAGCAGACCGCCCGCGCGGAAAACGCACAGCGCGAGGCAGAGGAAGCCAACCGCGCCAAATCCGTATTCCTGGCCTCGGCCAGCCATGACCTGCGCCAACCGCTGCACGCGCTCGGCCTGTTCGTGGTCACGCTGGGCCGGTCCGATCTCACCGACAAGCAGCGCCAGTTGCTTACGCACATCGAGGCCGCCTCCTGTGCCGCGCGCGAGATGCTCAACACGCTGCTGGATTTTTCCAAGGTGGACGCCGGCGTGATCACCGCCCGGCCGCGCGCGTTCCTCCTGCAGCCGTTGCTGTACAAGCTGGAGAACGAGTTTGCGCCGCAGGCCGACGGGCGCGGCCTGTTCTACCGCACCCGGGATACCACCGCCACCGTGTTTGCAGATCCGACGCTGGTCGAGCTGATCCTGCGCAACCTGATCGCCAACGCCATCCGCTACACCAGCCAGGGCGGCGTGCTGGTGGCATGCCGCCGCCGGGGCAAGAGCATGGTGCTCGAGGTCTGGGACACCGGCGCCGGCATCCCCGCGTCCCAGCATCGCGCCATCTTCAAGGAGTTCCACCAGTTGGGCAACCCGGAGCGTGACCAGCGCAAAGGCCTGGGGCTCGGCCTGGCCATCGTGGAAGGACTGGCCCGCACCATGTCTACCCGGATCCTGCTGAATTCGCGGCCCGGCCGCGGCTCGGTGTTCCGCTTCGCCCTGCCCGTGACCGAAGACCGTGCCGAGACACCCGCCGCCAGCTTGCACCAAAGGCCCGGTCTGCGCGGGCTGCGCGTGCTGGTGATCGACGACGACCAGGAGATCCGCATCGCCATGAGGGCGCTGCTGGAGAGTTGGCAAGCCGTTTGCCTGGCGCTGGAATCCGAGGAAGAAGCGCTGGCGGCGCTTGACACCTTCAGACCCGACCTGTTGCTGGCGGACTACCGCCTGCGCGGCGAGCGCACTGGCCAGGAAGCGATGATGGCGATCCGCGAGCGGCTGGGCCACGCCCTGCCCACCGTCATCATTACCGGCGATACCGCCCCGGATCGCCTGCGCAGCGTGCATGCCGGCGGCGCCGCACTGCTGCACAAGCCCGTAGTGGCGCAACAGTTGCATACCGCCATGACCGCCCTGCTGCGCGATGCGGGCTGGCGCCAGGATATCCCCCGCTCCGCCGCCGGCAATGGCGCGGACCGCATGGCGCGTGCCGGGCGCTGAGGGGCCTGAGCGGCTCGCCAGCGCCCCTCGCCCCCTCATTCATGCGATTTTCGTATTAATTGATCCGTCCTATTAATTGGACTTAGAGCCAGTGCCCACCCAAACTGCATCGTGACAGTCGGCACGGGCGCCATCAGCAAGCCGCATCGCTTTCTCGCCAACGTGCCGCCAGGTTTCACCGATCCTAGCGAGGAGCCACCATGAGCACGCAGCCCGAACTGCCAAGACACGACTTGCTGATCGACGGCAAGCGCCTGCCACCCGGCACCGGAGAGTATTCCACCGATATCAACCCTGCCACGGAGCAGCC
Organism: Cupriavidus sp. 05N39; assembly: GCF_056397325.1. Taxonomy (NCBI): domain Bacteria; kingdom Pseudomonadati; phylum Pseudomonadota; class Betaproteobacteria; order Burkholderiales; family Burkholderiaceae; genus Cupriavidus; species Cupriavidus sp. 05N39. Next base: position 78,165 of record NZ_JBFTNE010000014.1, on the reverse strand, counting down.
GATCGCCCTGGTCGCCCAGGGCAGCGCCGCCGACGTGGACTTGGCGGTGACCGCCGCGCGCGCCGCGCTCAAGGTCTGGAACGGCCTGCGCGCAGCCGAGCGCGGCCGCATCCTGTACCGCTTTGCCGAACTACTCGAAGCCCATCAGGAGGAACTGATCGCGCTCGAGAGCCTGGATGCCGGCAAACCGCTGGCCGCCGTGCGGCGCCAGGACATGCCGGCGGTGATCGATACCGTGCGCTACTACGCCGGCTGGGCCGACAAGATCAACGGCCAGGTGGTACCGACCCGCCCCGGCGCGCTGACCTACACCGTGCGCGAGCCGGTCGGCGTGGTCGCCGCCATCGTGCCGTGGAACTTCCCGCTGATGATCGGCATGTGGAAAATCGCGCCGGCGCTGGCCTGCGGCTGCACCCTCATTGTCAAACCCGCCGAGATCACGCCGCTGACCGCGCTGCGCGTCGGCGAACTGGCGCTGGAAGCCGGCCTGCCGCCCGGCGTGCTCAATATCGTCACCGGCAAGGGCAGCGTGGTAGGCAATGCGCTGGTGGCGCATCCCGGCATCGACAAGGTGACCTTCACCGGCTCGCCCGGCGTGGGGCGCGGCATCATGCAGGGCGCCGCCGCCAACTTCAAGCGCGTCACGCTGGAACTGGGCGGCAAGTCCGCCAACCTGATCTTTGCCGATGCCAACGTGGACGCCGCCGTGCGCGCGGCCGCCTCCGGCATCTTCTTCAATGCCGGCCAGGTGTGCTCGGCCGGCTCGCGCATCCTGGCGCAGCGCGAGGTCTACGACGAGGTGGTGGAGAAGCTCGCCGCCCGCGCCGCCTCGATCCGCGTGGGCGATCCGGCCGCGCCGGAGACCACCATGGGACCGCTGGTCTCATCCGCGCAGATGAAGACCGTGCTGGACTACGTGGAGATCGGCAAGCGCGAGGGTGCCATCGCGGTGACTGGCGGCGAGCGCGTGGGCGGCAAAGGCTATTTCGTGCAGCCCACCGTGTTCGCCAACGTCGAGCACGAAATGCGCGTCTCGCAGGAGGAGATCTTCGGCCCGGTCGCCAGCGTGATCCGCTTCGAGGACGAAGCCGACGCCGTGCGCATCGCCAATGGCACCGCATTCAGCCTGGCAGCGGGCGTGTGGAGCGCCGACATCGGCCGGGTGCACCAGGTAGCCGCAGACCTGAAGGCCGGCACCGTGTGGATCAACACCTATGGCCCCACCGACGTACGGCTGCCCTGGGGCGGCGCCGGCGACTCCGGACTGGGCCGTGAACACGGAGACGCCGCCATCGACAACTTCACCGAGCCCAAGGCGATCTGGTTGTCGCTGCGGCAGTAGGCGAACGAGGGGAGGCACGGCGGCGCCTCCCCGCCCGACGCCAGGAGGGTTAAGATCGCGGATGCGCCGGCATTGCCGGATTTGCCGGTGTTGTTCTTGGCATTGCGCGCCACACGATCCGTTCATTACGTCCCTCCTCCATGCCTGACAGACGCAAGTTCCTGCGCGCGGCGGCCGGCACCGTTGCCGGTGCGGGCGCGCTTTCCCTCTTGCCGCCCGCCGTCCGCAAGGCGCTCGCCATTCCCGCCAACCATCGCACCGGCAGCCTGCGCGACGTCGAGCACATCGTGGTGCTGATGCAGGAAGACCGGGCCTTCGACCATTACTTCGGGGCAATGCGGGGCGTGCGTGGCTTTGCCGACCGCTTCCCGATACCGGTGGCCGACGGCCCGGGCCTCGCCGGCAAGACTGTCTGGTACCAGCGCGACGTGAGCGACCCGGCCGCACCCGCAACGCTCGCGCCGTTCCATCTCGATACGGAGCACGTGTTCGAACTCATGCGCGTCACCGGCACGCCGCACACCTGGTCGAATACGCAGGACGCCTGGGGCCAAGGCTGCATGCAGCAATGGCCCACCTTCAAGAAGCGTCACGCCATGGGCTACTTCAAGGAGGGCGACGTGCCCTTCCAGTACGCGCTGGCCAATGCCTTTACGGTGGCGGATGCCTACCACGCATCGTTTCTCGGCGGCACCAATACCAACCGCTGCTTCCTGTGGAGCGGCACCAACGACCCGCTGGGCAAGGGCAACGGCCCGGCCATCGGCAACGCCTACAACAAGCTCGGCGGCGGCAAGCCCGATGGCGGCTATGCCTGGACCACCTATCCCGAAAGGCTCGAAGCCGCCGGCGTCAGCTGGCAGATCTACCAGGACATGGCCGACAACTACGCGCTCAATGCCACCGTCGGGTTCAAGACCTACCGGGATGCCTATCGCGGCGTGCCGGGTGCGCAGGCCGCGCTCAGGGACAAGGCACTGGGCACGCGCAACCTGGACCTGCTGCGCCAGGACGTGCTGGAAGGCCGCCTGCCGCAAGTGTCGTGGATCTGCCCCACGCGGCAGGGCTCCGAGCATCCCTCCCCGTCCAGCCCGGCGCAGGGCGCGGCCTATGTGTCCGCCGTGCTCGACGCGCTGACGGCCGACCCGGCGGTCTGGAGCAAGACCGTGCTGCTGCTGATGTACGACGAGAACGATGGCTTCTTCGACCATATGCCGCCGCCGGCGGTGCCGTCGTACCTCGCGTGGCACGCGGACCCGGCACAGGCCACGCTGGCCGGCGCCTCCACCGCCGACACCCGCGGCGAATACCACGAGCTGATCACCGGCGTGGAAGCCGACGACCTGCCGCGCTACCTGCATCGCCCGTACGGCCTCGGCATGCGCGTGCCGATGATCGCCATCTCGCCGTGGAGCAAGGGCGGCTGGGTCAACTCCGAGGTGTTCGACCACACATCGGTGATTCGTTTCATCGAAGCCCGCTTCGGCGTGCACGAGCCCAATATCACGCCGTGGCGCCGCGCGGTCTGCGGGGATCTCACCTCGCTGTTCGATTTCGCCGCGCCGGACCAATCCGACGCCGTGGCGTCGCTGCCAGCCACCGCGCCACGCGCGGCGCGAGCGCGGGCGCTGAAGGGCACGCGCATACCGGTCATCCCCGCGCTACCCGAGTTGCCCGTGCAAGCCGGCGGCACGCGCCCCTCGCGGGCGCTCCCCTATGCGCTGCACGCGCAGGCCCTGGCAGATGCCGGCAGTGCCGCGCTGCACCTGAGCTTTACCAATAGCGGCCGGGCCGGGGCCGTGTTTCATGTCTACGACCGGCTGCACCTGGAGCGCCTGCCGCGCCGCTATACGGTCGAAGCCGGCAAGCGCCTGGCGGGCAACTGGGACACGCGCGCCGACGGCGGCCGCTATGACCTGTGGGTGCTCGGCCCCAACGGCTGGCACCGGCATTTCACCGGGACCGCGGGCGCAGTGCCCGCACCGGAGATCGGGATCGTCTACGACATCTCCGCGCAAAGCCTGCGCATCACCTTGCGCAACGATGCGGACCAGCCCTGCACGTTCATGCTGGCTGCCAACGCCTACGTTAGCGGCGCGGCCCGCAGCACTACCGTGGCAGCCCGCACCAGAAGCACCCTGGCATGGCCAGTGGACGCATCGGGCGGCTGGTACGACTTCACCGTGACCGTAGCCGCCCTGCCCGGCTACGCGCGGCGCTGTGCCGGGCGCATGGAAACCGGCGCGCCCTCGGTGAGCGACCCCGCCATGAGTGGCCGTGCCATCGGGGAGCAATGGCAGCCGGCGGGATCCTCGGCGCCTGCGTGAAGCGCTTTCCCCAGTCTTGCAAATTCGTGCCGGCCAAACTCCGTGCAGCCCCTAGATCTTCGGGATGCGCAAGGTCTTGCTGATCATCAGCGAGCCAGACAGCACGAACAGCAGCGCGAGCGGATGCAGGTCCGCCGGCCCGATGGCCCACACGCCGCCGTAGAGCGCATCGCCCACCCGGCCCTGCCATGCGCAGAAGGCCAGCACGCCGGTCAGCAGTACGCTGGTGGGAATTGGCGTGCCCTCGAAGTACGCCACCTTGTCGCTGCCCTCGGACAAGATCTCGGCGGTCACGTTGAAACGTGCCAGGCGGCTCACGCCGCAGCAGACGAAATACACCAGCGCCGCCATGTCCCAGCCACCGCGCATGCCGGCGGCAAACGCCAGCGTTGCCGGGCCGACCCCGAACGAGATGATGTCCGCGAGCGAATCCAGCTCGCGGCCCAGCGCGGAGTGCTGGTGCCGCCAGCGCGCGATGCGGCCGTCGAGCACGTCGAAGATAAAGGCCGCCGGCGCCAGCGCTGCCGCCGCCATGAAATGGGCGGACGACTGCGTGGCGACGTAGAACATGGCGAAGAACACCGATGCCATGCCGCAGGCCGCGTTGCCGAGTGTGAACAGGTCGGCGAGATGCAGCTCGCGGACCATGGAAAAATGCTTGGGACGTTCTGGTGTGGATGCCATGGGGCGAACTCCTGAATCCTCTGGCGCATGAAAACTCCCGGCTCGCCAACAAGAAACGAACCAGGCGGCGGCGTGACTAGAAACGCAATCCCGCGTCGCGCAACGCGCTGGCGGTTTCACCTGCGCCGACGTGATGCACGGCCTGCCAGCCCAGGGACCGTGCCGCCGCCACATTGGCGGCGCTGTCATCGATGAACAGCAGCTCCCGCGCCGCGATTCCCGGCATGTGCGCACCGATGCGCGCCTCCATCAACCGGTAGATGGCCGGGTCGGGCTTGGCGATGCCAACCTCGCCGGACACCAGGATATCGCGGAACAATGACAGGAAATCGCCACTGCGCAAGGCGTGCGGATAGGTCTCGCTGGACCAGTTGGTCAGGCCGAACAGCGGCACCCGCGCGACGTGCAGGCGCCGCAGCAACGCCACGCCGTCGGCCAGCGGCCCGCGCAGCATCTGCGGCCAGCGGTCATAGAAGGCGCGGATCAGGCCGGCCTGCGCCGGATGCTCGGCCACCAGCGACTCGGTGGCCTCGCGCAGCGGCCTGCCCGCGTCCTGGCGGATATTCCAGGCGGGCGAGCAGACTTCCGACAGGAAGCGGGCGCGCTCTTGCGGGTCCGGGATCAACTCGCGATAGAGGTACTCCGGGCTCCAGTCGAACAGCACGCCACCAAAATCGAACACTACGGCACGGACGGTCACGGTATCTCGTTGGCTCGGTTGAAGACAAGACAGCATTCTCGCAGAGTCTGCCGGCCGTCAATATGAGATTTCTCTCAACATGCGGGCACGGCATTCCCCCTAAGCTTGCCGTTACCGGTCCATGCGCCCCGTGGGCGCCCCGGTCACGCAAGCGCCACGCCCCGACAGCGGCTGGCGCCGTGCCACGCAATCCGCCGAGCCCATGCCATGTCCCCGCCAAACCCCTTCCTTCCGCGCCTCATGCCAGCCTGCCTGGCATGGCTATGCATCGCGATGTCCGCCCACGCCGACGTGGGCCATGCCGAATCGCCGCGAACGCTGCCTGCCGCCGTCTCGCCGCAATGCGGCGCGCCGGCCACGCTGATCGCCAGTCTCCGCGACGCCAGCGAAGGCACGCCGTCCGTCGGCCGCAGGGTGGCGGTGGAGGCCGTGGTCACGGCGGACTACTCGGGCACCGGCGGCTTCAGCGGCTACTTCGTGCAGCAGGCCGACACCCGGCGCCAGAACCGCCCCGGCGTGTCGGAAGGCCTGTTCGTGCACGCGCCGCGCGCGGCGGCGCGTACCGGCGACCTGGTCCGCGTGCTCGGCACCGTCGAGGAGCGGTCCGGCCAGATGCAACTGAGGCAGTCCGGCCAGGCAACGGTCTGTGCATCGGCCCAGGCCGTCACCCCCGCCGTGGTCACGCTGCCCGTGCCCGACACGGGCGCGCTGGCGGCCTATGAAGGCATGCTGGTGCGGTTGCCGCAGACCCTTACCGTCAGCGAAACCTTCGAACTGGGCCGGTACGGCAGCGTGGTGCTCAGCCATGGCCGTCTGCCGCTGCCCACCAACGTGGCATTGCCGGGCGCAGCCGCCGCCGCCCAGGCCGCCGCCAATGCCTTGAACCGCCTGACCCTGGACGACGGCTCCAGCCGGCAAAACCCGCCGCTCGTCATCCATCCCGCACCGGGTCTCGGCGCCTCGAATACGCTGCGCGGCGGCGATACCGTCGCCGACGTGCAGGGCGTGCTGGAGCGGCGCCATGGCAGCTGGCGCGTGCAGCCCGTTCCGGGCGCACCGCCACCGGTGTTCCGGCCCGCCAACCCGCGCACGGGTGCACCGGTACGCACCGCCCGCACCGACCTGCGCGTTGCCGCATTCAACGTGGAAAACTATTTCAACGGCGACGGCCGGGGCGCGGGTTTCGATGACCCCGACAACCGCGGCGCCCGGACCCCGGCCGAGTTTGCCCGGCAGGAAGCCAAGATCCTGAGCGCGCTGCATGGGCTGAACGCCGACGTGATCGGCCTGATGGAGATCGAGAACAACGGCTATGGCGCGCTGAGCGCCATCCGCCGGCTGACGGACAAGCTCGGGCCCGACTGGCGCTTTATCGACCCCGGCGTGGAGCAACTCGGCCGCGATGTCATCAAGGTCGCCCTGGTCTACAACGCCCGCACCGTGGAACCGGCAGGCAAGCCGGCCACGCTCGAGCTGGGCCAGCGGACCCGCCAGCCCCTGGCCGCCACCTTCCGCCTGCGCGGCCTTCCGCGCAAGCTCACGGTAGTGGTGAACCATTTCAAGTCCAAGCGCTGCAACGATGCCCGCGGCGCCAATGCGGACCAGCGCGACGGCCAGAGTTGCTGGAACCCCACGCGGGTGGCGGCAGCCGCGCGGATCGCGGACTGGCTCGGCACCGCGCCCACCGGCGTGCCGGACGATGGCCGGCTGGTGATCGGCGACCTCAACAGCTACGCGCAGGAAGACCCGATCCGCCTGCTGGCCGAGCGCGGCTATGCCGACATGATCGCCCGCTTCGCCAGTGCGGGCGGCGGCGCCTACAGCTACGTCTACGGAGGCGAGGCCGGCTATATCGACCACGCGCTTGCCGATGCCGGTGCGGCCAGCCGCATTCTCGCGGCGCGCCACTGGCATATCAATGCCGACGAGCCGATCGCGCTGGCCTATCCGCTGGCCCACAAGAGCGAGGCCCAGCAACAATCCTTCTATGCGCCCGATGCCTATCGCTCATCCGACCACGACCCGCTGGTGGTGGACGTCGCCCTGCGCGACGATGCCGCCGCGCACGGCAACAGCACCGAGCCGGGCGGCAGCGCGGAAAGCGCCAACGCGGGGAACAGCGGCGCTGGCAATGGGGCGGAAACCGGCGGCGGGGGCGGTGGCGGCGTGGTGGATCCCTGGGTGATGGTGGCCCTGGCCCTGGCCGGCACCGTGGCGATAGCCGCGTGGCATCGCTTTGCCGGCCGCTCCCCGCTACGCTGATGCCCCCGCCGGATCGCGCCTGATGCTGTTGGCCMGATAGGCCACGATCAGCGCATTGGCGATGGCCAGCCCGATATGCAGCGCGCTGGGGTGAACCACTGCCTCATACATTTCAACCGGGATATAGATCGCACCCGACCATACCCCGAGCCACTTCGCCCAGGCCCGCTGGCACCACAAGCCGTAGGCCTCCGTGAAGCGCATGGCCGAGTACGTCGCGGCGGAGCCGCCGATGGCCCAAAGCCGCGCATTGCTCGGGTCGGACATCAGCGACAGGAAGATAGTCGGGTAGCGGCTTCCCGGGTTCAGGTGCAGGCGGGCAACGATCGCCTCGGCCAGCGCCTGCGCATCACGGTGCAGCAACGCTATGAGCCCCAGTCCGGCAAGGATCACCACCGCACCCTTGGCGGCCTCGAACAGCGCGATTCCCTTCAGGCCAGTGCCTGAACCGTGCTTTGCCATCTTGCCTATCCTCGTCAACGGTAAGGTGGCGATCGTACCCCGGCGCGGCGGCCAGCGGCAAACCCGGCGCCCCCGCCCAGGCGCTCAAGGCGCCGGGGCACACTGGTAACATTCCCCGGCCGGCGCCATCCGATGCCGGGCCGAGGCCGTCACATGAATCCCGAACACCTGCCCCTCCTGCTCACCCGCACCATGCCCTACGGCAAGTACAAGGGCCGCGTTATCGCGGACCTGCCCGGCAATTACCTGAACTGGTTCGCGCGCGAGGGCTTCCCGCCCGGCGAGATCGGCAAGCTGCTGGCGCTGATGCATGAACTCGACCACAACGGACTGGCCAGCCTGCTGGACCCGCTGCGTGGCCGTTAGCGCATCCGCRGCCTGCCGGCTCAACCCGCGGCAATCCTGTGAATGGACCGCCCCTGCGCCGTGCAGGGACTCGTCGCTTTCGCCAGTGCCAACCCGGGCAAGGTGACGCCGGTGTCCTATAAAGCGCCGGTCCGGCACTGACCGAAGTGATGGGCGGGCAGGTCGATGGCATGTTCAACCAGACCAACGCGGCCCTGCCCCAGGTCAAGGGCGGCAAGGTCGTCGCCATCGCCCAGACGGCAAAGCAGCGCGTGCCACAGTTCCCCAGCCACGGGCGCCGGCATCCACATGGAAAGACGTCTTCGGCACCGCCAGGCACCGTGAGCGTAAGGCCAGGCGTTCGCGCCGGCTTTTGGTAGTACGATATCGCCCTTGCACGCATCGCCGTGTTGTCGGGAGAGAGTTTTGCCATCAGTGGATCGCCGTAGCGCCGGCTCATCGCGCGCCCGGACCAGGACTGAAGAACCATCGCAGAATGAGCGGGCCTACACCGGCCTGCGGGAGCGGCTGACCACGCTGGTCTACCGTCCCGGCGAGCATCTCAATATCTCCACCCTGGTGGACGATCTCGACATTGGCCGCACGCCGATCAACCAGGCGCTGCACCGGCTCGCCAACGAAGGGCTGGTGCAGATCCTGCCGCGCAAGGGCGTGGTGGTCGCACCGCTTTCCATCGACGACGCCCTGCACCTGATCGACGTACGGCTGGCCAACGAAACGCTGTGCGCCAGGCTGGCCGCCGAGCGCATCACCCCCGCCGGTTTGCAGAAACTCGAGGCCATCCTGCGCCAGGTCGACGATGCCGTGGCGCAGCGCGACCTGCCGCAGGTGACCCACCTGGACCGGTTGTTCCATGAACAGATCGCGGAAATTTCGGGTAACCCGATCCTGATCGAGATCCTCAAGGTGCTGCACGCGCGCTCGCAACGCTTCTGGGCCATCTCGCTGTCGTCCGAAGGGCACCTGGGCGAAGTCGGCGCCGAGCACCGCGCCATCCTGCAGGCGCTGCGCGACGGCGATGCCGCGGCGGCGGCCAGCTCGGTCACGGCACATGTGCTTTCTTTTCGCCAGTCCTTGCTGCAAGGCCGCCGCGAAACCGTCTTCGCGGCGGCGGACCAGGCTTAGCGCTCCAGCGGCTTGTTCGCCGTTTCCCGGGCGGCCAGCAAAGCCACCAGCGTCAACGCCAGGGCGGCACTGACATACAGCGAGATTGCCAGCGTCGAGCCATACGACTTGTACAGGCTGGCGATGATCAGCGGCGCGAAACCGCCCCCCACGATGCCGGCCAGCGTATAGGCCAGCGACGACCCGGCATAGCGCACCCGCGTGGGGAACTGCTCGGTCACGAAGGCCGCCTGCGGGCCGTACATCATGGCGTGGATGATCAGCCCGACCACCACTGCCGCGCAGATCTGCAGCGGCTGCGCGCTGTCCATCAGCCGGAAGAAGACGAAGGCCCACACCACCGCCAGCAAGGCGCCGGCGATATACACTGGCCTGCGCCCGAGCCGGTCCGACAGGCTGCCGAACAAAGGCACCGCAATGGCGTTGCACGCCGCCCCGATCATGGTCGCGGTCAGCGCCAGCGGCCGGGACAGGTGCAGCACGCTGGTCACGTAGGTCAGCGTGAATACCACCACCAGCGCATAGAGCACGTCGGAGCCAATGCGCACGCCGCCGGCCAGCAGCAGGCGCCGCCAGTGATCCACGAACACTTCCTTGATCGGGGTCTTGGCCGTGCTCTTGCGCGCCTCCATCTCCCTGAACATCGGCGTTTCCTCAACGCCCTTGCGCAGCCACAACCCAAAGACGACCAGCAGCACGCTCGACAGGAACGGAATGCGCCAGCCCCAGGCCTGGAAGTCCTCCGGGCTCAGCCACAGCGAAACCACGGCGATAAAGCCAGTGCCCAGCAGCGTGCCGCACGACGGCCCCACCTGGGTAAAGGAAGCATTGCGCCCGCGCTGGTGCTGCTCGCCGTGTTCCATCGACAGCAGGACCGCGCCCGCCCATTCGCCGCCGATGGCCGCCCCTTGCAGGAAGCGCAGCGCCACCAGCAGGATCGGGCTCCAGATGCCCCACGACATGTAGGTGGGCAGCAGACCCATCAGGCCCGTGGCCACGCCCATCAGGACCAGCGTGGCGACCAGCACGAAGCGCCGGCCGAGCTTGTCGCCAAGGTGCCCGAACAACACGCCGCCAAGCGGGCGCGAGACATAGCCCACCGCGTAGGTGGAGAACGCCAGGATCGTGCCGGTGAGCGGATCGAACGAAGGGAAGAAAACCGCGTTGAACACCAGCGCGGCCATCAGGTTATAGACGGTGAAGTCGTACCATTCCAGCGTGGTGCCGATGGTGCTGGCCGCGGCCAGGCGGCCCATCTTCGGCGCGGCGGTGCCGGTAGCGGCGGCACCGGATGCGCCCGGCGCGGCGGAAATCGTGTTGGCGTTGTGCATCACACCACCTCCCGCGCGAAGAGCTTCCACTTGAGTGCGTAGCGGGCAGCCTGCTGCAGCGAGGCGCCCAGCCGTTCAGCGGCTTCTTGCAATGCCAGTTCGCTCGCGGCTGCGGCGCTGCTCTCGATCACCAGGATGGGCAGCAACTGCCGGTCCGCCAGGCATTCCTTCGGCAAGGGCTGGCTCAGCTCCGCGTCCGGCATCAGCAGGTAGGACTGGACGAAACCGGCCCGCGCGGAGAGTTGCCCGCCCACCTCGCCAGCGAGATCGACCAGCGCCAGCGCGTCCTCCGGCTGCGCCAGCGGCAATACGGCGAGCCAGCTGCCGCTGCCCTGCCCGACCGTGGCGGTGACTTCGCTCACGCGGCGCATCGGCTGGCGCATGCGCGCCAGGTTGGCCACGGACCACGGCGTCTGGCGGCGGAACGCCGCCTGGTAGGCCGCGGACGTGAATGCCGCAAGCGACTCGGTGCGATACAGGCCGAGATACTTCGGGCCGCCCTGCACGGCCTCATAGCGCGCCGCGGAGATAAAGCCTTCGATACGGGCGCGCTCCTCGACATGCTCGCGGTCGTACCACTGATTGAAATCTGCCTCATCGGCCGCGTCCACATTGGACGCGACGAACAACATGCCCTGCGGGGCGATCCCCGCCAGGCGTTCCATCGCCAAACTCTCGGTCGCAAACATCTCGCTCATCAAACTCTCCGGTTGCCACGCTGATTCCAAAGCGGTGAGTTGATGATCGGCGCGATCACCGCGCGCGACAAACGGGTTTTTCTTCGTGTTTCCGATCAGTTTTTCTGTTCGACCCGGCCGCGTTCGCGCACCAGCGTAGCGCACTGCGGAGCTTCACTCCGGCGCGAACGGTGCGGGCAGCGAGCGCACGAAGCGATCCGATTCGCGGCACGCAAGCTCCGCGACCAGCCGGATCGCCTCCGACGCGGCGTGATCGAGATGGCTTACCACCAGACGCTGATGCGGCAGCGGCACGTCGCACGCAATCACGCGCAGCTCGCCGCGCTCGACTTCTTCGCGCACGGGCGCCAGCGGCATCAGCGCATTGCCAAAGCCGGCTTTCACCAGGCGCACGATGGCCGCGATGGAACTGACGCAGTGCACTTTGCCGACCGGCAACCCCGCCTTGCGGTACAGCTCCTTGAGCGCCAGGTGCGGCTGCGAACCGGGACTCATGGTGATGGTCGGGTGCTGCAGCAGCGAGGCCAGCTTTCCTTCACCCGGCTGTGCCGTCCCGGCCGGCCCGATCCACCCTATCGCCATCGGCAGGCACGGCGTGCTGGTGATGCCCTCGCCCACCGCGGGATCGGTCTGCAAGGCGATATCGATGCCGCCGGCACGCAAGGTCTTGTGCAGGCCTTCGGTGGTTTCCGAAGTGATCTGCACCTCGATACCGGGATAGGACGATTGCAGATGCCGCAGGAAATCCACCAGCCAGGTATGCACCACGCTCTCGATGGCGCCGATGCGCACCAGCCCCAGCAACTCATGGCCCGAGCGGCCCAGCACCATGATCTCCCGCTGCAGTTCCAGCAGCCGTTCGCCGTAACCCAGCAGGCGCAGGCCCACTGGCGTGAGCCGCAGGTCGCGCGCCTCGCGCTCGAACACGCGCGCGCCGATTTCCTGCTCCAGCGAGGCAATGCGATTGGACATCGCGGCCTGGGTGATATGCAGCTTCTCGGCCGCCGCGCGAAAGCTGCCGAGGCGGGCCACCCACATGAAGGCTTCGACGAAGCGCGTGTTCATGGCGCGGCACCCCGGCCCGGCCGCGCCCCACAGTGGTGCGCCCCTTCCGTCAAACCTGCTCCCGACCAGGTTGGTCCGGTTCCGGCAAATGCATGTTTATCGCCTTGTGAAATTTCACAGAATTAACAGGGAGATTGTATGCAATATCCGCGCCAGTGCTGTAGTGGCATTCCCTAGCTTGCCCTGGCGCCATCGGTGTCATGTGCAGCACAACAAACATCCCCTCTGACGTGGGGTGGTGCCCGCAGGAGCCCAGTGGGCGTAAGCCGGGGCGCGGCAAGGACCGGATAAGCGCCGCCGCGTGCGCTTTTTCCTCGCGCGCAAGCGCTACAATGCGCGTCCGCTCTGCCGGCAGGCAAGGGATGCGGCCTGCGACGGGCAGGCAAAACAGAGCCAGCGCTGAAAAAACAACAAGAGCAACAACCATAGAAAGGTCCAGTCTTGTCTTCGGAGCACTTTCCCAGGATCAAGGCGTTGTGGAACACTCGGGAGACGCTCTCGCGCGATGCGTGGGAAGAGTTCTATCAACGCGTGATGGCTGTTCTGGCTAACTACCGCCCGCGCGAGGCCGCGTCGCTCGACGACGCCTYGCCCGATCTGCGCCATCAGTTCTTCATCGAGCGCGTGATGCCCGGCGAGGGGCGCAACGGCCCCGCGCACGCGGACGACCTGCGCCTTTACTTCCGCCGCTTCCTGCTCGACCTGCAGCGCAGCGGCATGCCAGACATGCCGCCCTTCGCGAACCCGCCCTGCGAGCCGGGCGCCGGGCAGATCCATCGCGCCAGCCTCGACGCGTATGGCGTCAGCCCCGAATCCGCCGAAGCCGGCGCCAGGGCTTTCCTGGCTGGCTTGCCCGAGGCCTCGCGTTTGCTGTTGCGCGCCTGCGGTTGCGGCGGCACGGTGAGCGGCAGCCTGGCCGCACGTATTGCCGCCGGGCACTTTGGCGCCGGTTCGCTCGGGCTGGTGCATCGTCGTGGCGGCGATCGCCTTTCCACGGCGCGCCAGAACCTGGCGCCGGCGCACAGCCAGACCCTGCTGAGCCGCTGGCTTACGCAGACGCTGTGCAGCGGCACGCGAACCACCCCCCTCGATCCCGCCAACCGCGGCGACACCGAGGCCGCGCAAGCCCTGCTGGACATTCTCTGCACGATTGCATTGACAGAGCAGGCAAGGCAGGCGGACCCCGCCGCCAGCCAGCGCACGGCATGAGCACCCTCCACCCCTGCCTGAGCGTTGTCGCCGCGCGGCTCGAAGCCGGCAATGCCGCCAAGGTCGCCGACGAGGGCCCGCTGCCCGCCCTCCAGGCGGACGGCGCTACCGCCGCGGCCGGCACCGACTGGACAGCGCTGCCCATCCCGCCCGCGCTCGCCGCGGCCTTCGAGCGCTCGGCCCAGGCCCGTAGCCTGCGCGCCCTGGCGCTGGCGCCCGGCCAGTTCCGCGCGCTGCGCCACGCCCCCGCCTTCGGCGCGGTCCTGCTCGACCGCTGGAGCCCCGCTGGACAATGCTGGCAAGGCTGGCTCGCCACGCCCGACCCTGCCTATGCCGGCTCCATGGACATGGTGCTGGAGCAAGGCGACGATCCGCTCGATCCGCGCCTCGGCATGGTGTGCTGTGCCATGCGGGTGCAGGCGCGTGCCGACCAGCTTGGCGCCTGCCTCGGTGTACTCGCGGCCGAGCGCATGGCGATGGTGCGCTGGCTCGGCGAATGGGATCGCGGTGCCGCTGCCGGCAACCTGGCACGGCCAGGCGTGGTCGCCCGCGCCGAGGTACCGGGCGGCTATGCGCTGACCGGCTCGCCGCTGGCCGGGCCCGATGATCCTCGCCATGCCTACCGTGGATTGCTGGCGCGCGGCATTGCCAGCTTTGGCCTTGAGGTGGCGCTGCCGGTGCCGCAACCGGTAACCCAACCGGCGGCGCGCGGCGGGCGGCCGGACTGTGCGCAAGACACAATGGCAAGCACGGCCGGCAGCAGCGAGGGCAGGAAAGAAAGGCCCATGCCGCATCCACCAGCCGCCCCGGCTGGCCCCGCCAGCGGTGGCCGCTGGGTCAGGCCCTTTGCAGCCCTTGCCGCCGCCCTGGCCATCCTGCAATCCGGCCTGCTGCTGTGGCGCTACAACAGCGACAGCGCAACGCCGGCGGCGGCGCCCCGGGCCCCTGGCACCGGCGGCAACGACATCCGCGCGCAGTTCCGCCCGGAAGCCACCGAGGCCGAGATCCGTTCCTGGCTGCTGCGGCAAGGCCTGCAGATCGTCGGCGGACCCGACGCGGCGGGCAGCTTCACGCTGCACGCGGACGATGCGCGGCAAGCACTGCCAGCACCCGGTCCCGGCAATCCGCTCGCCCGGCCCAATCCCTGAGCACGGCGCGCTGCGTACAATCCGGATTTCGCTGGCGGCAATGGCATCGCTCTTGCAMCAGCGCCATCCTCGTCCTACGCCATGCCTCCTCCGCGCAAAGACGCAGCCTCCGGACCGCGCGCTGCCGCCAACCCGCCAAAGAGCACCAATCCGCTCGACTACCAGCATGGCGCGCGCCCGGCCGCGGTCATGCCCAAGGAATTCCCCGACGGCGTCGTGGTTGCGGCCCATCGGCACGAGCGCGCGCAACTGATCTATGCGGTTGCCGGGGTGGTCGAGGTCACGGCCGGCCAGTCATTGTGGCTGGTCCCGCCGCAGCGCGCGCTATGGATGCCGGCAGGCGTGCAGCACGGCATGCGCGCCCGCGGCATGGTATCGCTGCGCACGCTCTATATCCGCCCCGAAGCGTGCCCGGCGGCCACGCCGGCGCTGCCGCAACTGGTCAATGTCTCGCCCCTGCTGCGCGAACTGATGCTGCGCGCCGCCGCGCTACCGCTCGGTCCCGCCGGCACCGCACGCGAAGACCGCCTGCTCGGCGTGCTGCTGGATGAACTCGCATGGTCGCCGGAGCAGCCGCTGTGCCTGCCCGCCAGCCAGGACCGCCGCCTTGCGCGCATCTGCGGCGCGCTGCGCGAGAATCCCGCCGATGCGCGCACGCTGGCAGAGTGGGCGCGGGAGGTGGGCGCATCGAGCCGTACGCTGGCGCGGCTGTTCGTGGCCGGGACAGGCATCTCCTTCGTGCACTGGCGCCAGCAGGCGCGCCTCTTGTACGCCCTGCCACGCCTCGCGGCGGGTGAGCCGGTCGCCACCATCGCCGCCGACCTGGGCTACGACACGGCCGGCGCCTTCGCCACCATGTTCCGGCGCTATACGGGCACCACGCCCAGCCAATACGCCAGGATGTCCGATCCGGCGCAGTGATTGACCTGGGCCGCGCAGAGGCCGGGCCGCTCCAGGCGTATCGTGACAGGCATGCGCTCCCGCGAGCGGGATGCGGGGAACGGGGAACCGCCACGGCAACAGGAACAGGATCAGGAACAGGACATGGCACGTACGGATATCGAATTCGTCTCCGAGGGCGTCACCCTGCGCGGGTGGCTCTACGAAGCCCGGCATGAAGCCAATGAAACGCCGGCGGACGCCTGCCCCGCCATCGTCATGGCGCACGGCTTTTCCGCTGTCAAGGAGCAGTACCTGGACCGTTACGCCGAAGTCTTCGCCGCCGCCGGCTTTGCGGTGCTGGTCTACGACCACCGCAACTTCGGCGCCAGCGAAGGCGCGCCCCGGCAGGAGGTGGACCCGGCGCTGCAAAAACGCGGCTATCGCGATGCCATCAGCTACCTGTGCGGCCTGCCCGGCATTGCGCATGACCGCATTGGCATCTGGGGCAGCAGCTACAGCGGCGGCCACGTGCTCGAGGTGGCGGCGCTGGACCGGCGCGTCGGATGCGTGGTATCGCAGGTGCCGCAGATCAGCGGCTACCTGTCGGCGTTGCGCCGCACGCGCGCCGACCTGGTGCCGGCAGCCCTGGCGTCCTTCGAAGCCGACCGGCTGGCGCGCTTTCGCGGCGAAGCCCCGGCCATGCTGGCGGCCGTCAGCGCGGATCCCGCCACGCCGTGCGCCATGGCCGGGGCCGACAGCTATCAGTTCTTCACCGGTACCGCCGCCTTCGCGCCCAACTGGCGCAACGAGGTCACGCTGCGCAGCGCGGAGATGGCACGGGAAAACGAACCGGGCATCCACATAGCCCGCATCAGCCCGACACCACTGCTGATGATCGTCGCCGACAGGGATGTGCTGACCGCCACCGACCTGTGCCTGGCCGCCTATGAACAAGCCCTGCAGCCCAAGCAATTGCTGATGATTCCCGGCGGCCACTTCACGCCATACCTGGAGCACTTCGAGACGACCAGCCAGGCCGCGCGCGAATGGTTCGCCAGGCATCTGAAGGCCTGACCACGACAAAGGCCGCGGCAGCGCCCCGCCGCAGCCTTTGCACAGGGGCCCCTCAGTAGCCGGCGGCGCCTGCGGGCAGGTCCAGCCGCGCTACCAGGTCCGTCAGCGCCGCCGCGCAAGACACATCCACCTTCAGCGCGAGCAGCGCATCCGCACGGGTCTGGCCGAGGTTGATCGCGGCGACAGGCTTGCCCAGCTTGCCGGCGGCGAGGCAGAAGCGGTAGCCCGAGAACACCGTCAGCGACGAACCGATCACCAGCAGTGCATCGGCCTGCGCCAGCGCCAGCATGCTGGCATCCACGCGTTCCCTCGGCACGGATTCCCCGAAGAACACCACGTCGGGTTTCAGCACGCCGCCGCAATGTCCGCAGGCGGGAATGCGTACCGCCTCGAAGCTGGCCAGTTCAAGATGGGCGTCGCCATCGGAGGCGGGCAAGGCGCGCAACGCCGCCAGGTCGGGGTTCTCGGCTTCCAGCTGCGATTGCAGCGAGGCCCGTGTCCGGCGCGTGCCGCAAGCCAGGCAGATCACGCTGCCAACATGGCCGTGCAGTTCGATCACGCCGGTACTGCCGGCGCGCTGGTGCAGGCCGTCCACGTTCTGCGTCACCAGCTGGCGCAGGAAGCCGGCGGTTTGCAATTGCGCCAGCGCGAAGTGCGCGGCGTTCGGCTGCGCATTGGCAAGCACCGGCCAGCCCAGCATGCTGCGCGCCCAATAGCGCTGGCGCACCGCGTGCGAGCGGAAGAAGTCCTGCGCCTGCACGGGCGGCGTGCGCTGCCAGTTGCCCTGCGCGTCGCGGTAGCCGGGGATGCCGGAATCGGTGCTGATGCCGGCCCCGGTCAGTACGAGCAGGCGGGGATGGCCCCGCACGAACGCATGGAGATCGGCCAGGACAGGCTGGTCGGTAACGGGCACGGGCACGGGGGGGCTCCTTGTGCGTTGCGTGTGGCGTATTCGCCAGGCGAACCGGCGCCGGCGGCTCAGAAAACGGGGCCACCCGCGCTGGTGTCCGCCGTCTGGCCGGCGAGCGCCAGCCACGCCTTGAGTTCGGCGCGATAGCGCTCCATCGCCTCGGCGTGCAGGTCGAAAATGCAGGGCTCGCAGCCATTGCCGCAGCAATCGTTGATATCCGGCGTCGGCGGGGCAACAGGCCTGGGCGGCAATGCCGCCGCTGCCGGCTCCGGCGCGTTCACTGGTTCTGGGTTGCGTCCTGCCTTGGACGCCGGGTTTTCTTCCGACACCATCTGCTCCGATTGATTTGCCCGATCAGTATACGGTACGCCCCGGACCGGCAATCCCGGCGGCAAAGGCGGCGCACTGGTCAGCCGCCCGTCCCGGCCGCGGGCTTGCGGGCTTCCAGCACCGCGCGCAGCCGGGTGACCGCCTCGGTGGATTCGGCCTCGATGCGCTTGCGCAGCAGCAGGCGGTTGGTCAGCGCGAAAAGAAGGTTCGGCGCCGCGTAGCTGAAGTCGCGCCGGAAGCGCGTGCCCTGCGGCGTCGGGGCGAGCGTGTAGCGCACCGTTCCCGCCTCGCGCCCGTCGATGGTGCCCTGGATCATCCAGACGGAGGGGCGGCTGCGCTCGACCACGGTCCACACCACCTTGCCACGCCGCCCGGCCACCAGGAAGGTCTCGGTAACCTGCTCGCCAGGCACCAGCGGATGATCCGCCGCGCCGGCCACCGCCAGGGATGACGGATGCCAGTCGGGCCAGCTGGCGGGCGTGGAGACGTAATCGAAGACCACCGCGTCGGGTTGCGCGATCGTCACCTCGTTGACGATATGCGTAACGTCGCGCCAGGCGCGGGGCACAGGCAGCAGCAGGATGGCGGCCGCGCCCACCAGGATGAGCAGCGCAGCAAAAAGGGTTCGGTGCGGTCTCATGGCGAGCAACGTGAAAGGATGGCGCGCAGGACAACTGCGGCAATGCCAGCGGCCCTTCCGGCGCGTGTGGCCGCGATGCTTCCAGTTTAGTCAGCTTTGCCGGCCGCGTCGGGCCGGCATCGGATGAAGCGCGGCAACCGCGCGAGGGCGGTTGCCGCGGCTTGCAGACGCGCTTAGTGGCTCGCGGCCAGCGGGCCGGGGCCTGCCTGTGCCATCTCGGGCGTGGCCTCGGGCAAGGGCCCCCAACCGCCACCCAGCCTGCGCACCAGCGCCACCGTCGCGGAAGCGCGCAGCCCGGCCACCTGGTTGGCCTCGCGCTGCGACTGCAGCACCGTGCGGTCGGCGTCGATCACCGTCAGGTAATCCACCGCGCCGGCCTCATACCGGCTGCGCGAGATCCTGGCCGCGCGCCGGGCGCCGCCCAGCGCGCCGTCCAGCGCACCGGCCTGCTGGCTCAGCCAGCGCACATCGGCCAGGCTGTCTTCCACCTCGCGCAGCGCCGTCAGCACGCTCTGGCGATAGCCCGCCACCGCTTCCTCGTGCTGCGCGCGCGCCGCCGCCAGGTTGGCCTTGTTGCGGCCGCCGTCCAGGATCGGCTGCGCAATCGTGCTGCCTATCAGCGGCCCCAGCATCCAGGCACGCGACGACCACTTGAACAGGTTCGACAAGTCGTTCGATTCGAATCCGAACAAGCCGGTCAGCGTGATGCGCGGGAAGAACGCCGACTTGGCCACACCGATGCGCGCGTTGGCCGCCGCCATCAGGCGCTCGGCCTGCGCGATATCGGGACGGCGCTCCAGCAGGTCCGAAGGCAGTCCTGCCGGCACCGTGATCAGCGCGGCGTCGAGCGGCCGCGCAGCCAGCGTAAAGGCGCCCGGCGGCGCGCCGGTCAGCACCGCCAGCGCGTGCTCCTGGTTGGCGCGGCGGCGCTCGATGCCGGCCAGGTCCGCCCGTGCCGTGCCCAGCTCGGCTTCGGCGCGGGCGGGATCGAGATCGGTGGTCTCGCCTTCGTCGAAACGACGCTTGAGCAGCTTGAGCGCATCCTCGCGCAGCGTGATGGTGGCGTTGAGCAGGTCGCGCTCGCTGTCCAGCGTGCGCAGCGCAAAGTAGGCCTGCGCCACGTCGGCTTGCAGCGCGAGCTGCACCGAGCGGTACAGGTCTTCAGCGGCTTCGCCCTCCGCCCGCGCCGCCTTGACGTTGTCGGCCACGCGGCCGAACAGGTCGACCTCGTAGCCGGCGATGGCGCGCGCCCGCAATACCGTCTGCGGCGATACGCGCGTGCCGTCGGGCAGCCCTTGCGAGGCTGCCGAAAGCTGCGTGCGGGTCGGGTCCAGGCCCACGCTGAGCTGCGGGTACTGGTCTGCCTCGGCCACGCCGGTGAAGGCGCGCGCCTGCTTGACGCGGGCCGCGGCAATGGCGAGATCCTGGTTGGACTCGGTCGCCGCGGCAATCAGGCGGTCGAGATCGGCATCGCCGAAGATCTTCCACCATTCGCCGCGCTGCGCGCCTTCGGACGGGGTTGCCACCTTCCACTGGGCGCCTTCCGCCTGCGCGGCCTCGGCTTCCTTGTAGGCGGGCGTGGCGGCGGTGGCGCTCTCCGGCACCTTGTAGGTCGGTGCCAGCGAGCAGCCCGCCAGGACCAGGGCCACGGCCAGCGTGGCCAGGCGCGGCAGCGCCGCGGGCAGTAGCGATGTCATCCTGGATGTCATGGTTGCGTTCATTTCGATCATCCTTATTCAGCGGAGGCGATAGCCTTGTGGCTCGCCGACGGTGCGTCCGACACCTTGCGGCGCTCGCCGCGTGTCGCCAGCATGCGCAGCGCCACGTAGAACACCGGCGTCAGGAACAGCCCGAAGAACGTCACCCCCAGCATCCCCGCGAACACCGCCACGCCCATCGCGTGACGCATCTCCGCGCCGGCGCCGGTGGACACCACCAGCGGCACCACACCCATGATGAACGCGAACGACGTCATCAGGATCGGGCGCAGACGCAGGCGGCTGGCTTCGATCGCCGCAGCCACGATGGAGCGGCCTTCATGCTCCAGCTCCCGCGCAAACTCCACGATCAGGATCGCGTTCTTCGCCGACAGCCCCACCAGGACGATGAAACCGATCTGCGTGAAGATGTTGTTGTCGCCACGGGTCAGCCACACGCCCGTCATGGCGGCCAGCAGGCTGAGCGGCACGATCAGGATCACGGCCAGCGGCAGCGTCAGGCTTTCGTACTGCGCGGCCAGCACCAGGAACACCAGCAGCACGCACAGCGGGAAGATCCACACGCCCGCATTGCCGGCGAGGATGTCCTGGTAGGTCAGGTCGGTCCACTCGAACTTGATGCCCTTGGGCAGCGTCTCGGCGGCGATGCGCTCGGCCGCGGCTTGCGCCTGGCCCGAGGAGAAGCCCGGCGCCGGGCCGCCGTTCATGTCGGCGGCGGTGAAGCCGTTGTAGCGCACCACGCTATCGGGGCCGAACCCCTGCTTGACGGTGAGCAGCGACGACAGCGGCACCATCTCGCCGGCGGTGTTGCGCGTCTTCAGTTGCAGGATGTCCTCCGCGTGCGCGCGGAACTGCGCATCCGCCTGCACCTTGACCTGGTAGGTCCGGCCGAACTTGTTGAAGTCGTTGACATAGGCCGAGCCGAGGTAAGTCTGCAGTGTATCGAACACGTCCGTCACCGGCACGCCCAGCTGCTTGGCCTTGACGCGGTCCAGCTTCACGTCGAGCTGCGGCACGTTGACCTGGTAGTTGGTGAAGATACCTGCCAGCTCCGGCGTGGCGCGCGCCTTGTTGGTGAAGGCGTTGGTGGCGTCGAACAGCGCGTCGTAGCCCAGCGCGGCACGGTCCTCGATCATCAGCTTGAAGCCACCGATGGTGCCCAGGCCCTGGACCGGCGGCGGCGGGAACACGGCGATGAAAGCGTCCTGGATCGAAGCGTACTTGCCGTTGAGCTGCTGCGCGATGGCATTGCCCGACAGCTCCTTGGTCTTGCGTTCTTCAAACGGCTTGAGCGAGACGAACACGATGCCGGCGCTCGGGCTATTGGTGAAGCCGTTGATCGACAGGCCCGGGAAGGCAATCGCCGATTCCACGCCGGGCTGCTTGAGCGCGATGTCGGACATCTGGCGAATCACGTCCTCGGTGCGATCCAGCGTGGCGCCGTCAGGCAGCTTGGCGAAGCTCACCAGGTACTGCTTGTCCTGCGCCGGCACGAAGCCCTTGGGCACCAGCTGGAACACGCCCCAGGTCAGCGCCAGCATCACCGCGTACACGCCGAACACCGCGGTCTTGCGCGAGATCACGCCCTTCACGCCCTTGCCGTAACGGTCGGCACTGGCGCCGAAGAAGCGGTTGAAGCGGGCAAAGAAGCCGCCCAGCACCCGATCCATGGCGCGCGACAGCCAGTCCTTCGGCGCATCGTGGCCGCGCAGCAGCAGCGCGGACAATGCCGGCGACAGCGTCAGCGAGTTGAAGGCCGAGATGATGGTCGAGATGGCGATGGTCAGCGCGAACTGCTTGTAGAACTGGCCGGTCAGGCCCGTCATGAAGGCCAGCGGCACGAACACGGCGATCAGCGTCAGCGCGATGGCGATGATCGGGCCGCTGACTTCGCGCATGGCCTTGTACGTCGCCTCCTTCGGAGACAGCCCCTCGGCAATATTCCGCTCGACGTTCTCCACCACCACGATCGCATCATCCACCACGATACCGATCGCCAGCACCAGCCCGAAGAGTGACAACGCGTTGATGGAGAAGCCAAACGCGTGCATCAGCCCGAACGTACCCACGATGGACACCGGCACCGCCAGCAGCGGAATCACCGAAGCGCGCCACGTCTGCAGGAACAGGATCACCACCAGCACCACCAGCGCGATGGCTTCGAACAGCGTGTGGGTGACGGCCTCGATACTATGGCGCACGAACTGGGTCGGGTCATAGACGATGCTGTAGTCCACGCCATCGGGGAAGTTCTGCTTGAGTTCCTCCATGGTCTTGCGGACCTCATCCGAGATCTGGATGGCGTTGGAACCCGGTGCCTGGAAGATGGGAATGGCCACCGCGGACTTGTTGTCCAGCAGCGAGCGCAGCGCGTATTCCGATGCGCCCAGCTCGATACGGGCGACGTCCTTCAGGTACGTCACGCCGCCATCGGGCGAAGTCGCCACGATGATGTCGCCGAAGGCCTCGACCGTTTCCAGCCGGCCCTGCGCGTTCACGGAAAGCTGCAGGTCGGCGCCCGGCAGCGACGGCGAGGCGCCGATCACGCCGGCGGCCACCTGCACGTTTTGCTCGCGGATGGCCTTGACCACGTCGGCGGCGGCCAGCTTGCGCTCGGCCATCTTCTCCGGGTTCAGCCACACGCGCATGGAGTAGTCGCCCGAGCCGAACAACTGCACCTGGCCCACGCCCTGGATCCGCGCCAGGCGGTCCTTGACGTTGATCACCGCGTAGTTGCGCAGGTAGGTCATGTCGTAGCGGTCGTTCGGCGAGACCAGGTGGACCACCATGGTCAGGTCGGGCGAGCTCTTGACGGTGGTGATGCCGAGGCGGCGCACGTCCTCCGGCAAGCGCGGTTCGGCCTGCGCCACCCGGTTCTGCACGAGTTGCTGTGCCTTGTCCGGATCGGTGCCGAGCTTGAAGGTCACGGTCAGCGTCAGCAGGCCATCGCTATTGGATTGCGACGACATGTAGAGCATGTCTTCGACGCCGTTGATCTGCTCCTCCAGCGGAGACGCCACGGTAGCGGCGATCACCTTGGGGTTGGCGCCGGGATACTGCGCGCGCACCACCACGGACGGCGGCACCACCTCGGGATACTCCGAGATCGGCAGCTTGAACATCGAGATGGCGCCGATCAGGAAGATCAGCACCGATAGCACGCCGGCAAAGATAGGCCGGTCGATAAAGAATTTCGAGAGATTCATCTCAGTCTCGGCAGTCTTGGCGAAAAGGCTCCCCCTGGCGGCCTGGCATGCAGGCGCCATGTGGAGCGGGGAAGCTAAATATGGTTTGGCCTCGGGGAGAGGTGGTTTCAATGCCGGCGCACTGTGGATGCGCCCGCCCTCTCCCCCGGTTGCTCTCCCGCCATGCGGGAGAGCGAGCAAACCCTTGGCAGATTCAGCTCATGCGGCTCTTGCAGGATCGGCTCAGGTCACTGGTTTTCCATCGGCTGCCTTGTCCGTGGTTTTCTCCGTGGCCGCCTGCTTGCGGTCTGCCGATTCGGCACGTTGCTCCAGCTCGCGTTTGAACGCCATCTCGACCGGCTTGGGTGCGACCGTGACGCCGGGACGCACGCGCTGCAGCCCGTTGACCACGATCTTCTCGTCGGCCTTCAAACCCTGGCGGATTACGCGCAGCCCTTCGTACGACGGCCCGAGCGTGACTTCGCGGTAGGCCAGCTTGTTCGCGCTATCCAGTACCAGCACGAACTTCTTGCCCTGGTCGGTGCCGATGGCGCGGTCGTTGATCAGCACCACCGGGTGCGGCGAGCCGCCACCGAGCTTGATGCGCGCATACAGGCCCGGCAGCAGGCGGCCGTCSGSGTTGTCGAACACSGCSCGCACGCGGATGGTGCCGCTCTTGGTGTCGAGCCGGTTGTCCACCGACTGGATGCGGCCCTCGCGCGGATAATCCTCCTCGTTGGCCAGGCCCAGGAACACCGGCAACCTGGACTGCCCGCCTTGCGCGCCGGGCGCGCCACCGGCTGTATCCGCCTTATCTGACTTATCCGCTGTATTCGCCGTATTCGCCGTATAGCGCAGGTAGGTCTGCTCATCGAGTTCAAAGCTGGCGTACACCGGCGACACCGACACCACCGTGGTCAGCACCGGCGTGCCGGCACCGGCCGCCACCAGGTTGCCTACGGTGATCTCGGCACGCGATACGCGCCCGCTGACCGGGGCGGTGATCCGCGTATAGGCCAGGTTCAGCCGCGCCACCTCCAGCGAGGCCTGCGCGGCGCGCACATTGGCTACCGCTTCGCGGGCGCCGTTGTCGCGCTCGTCGAACTCGCGGCGCGATACCGCGTTGTCCTGCACCAGCCGCTGCGCGCGGGCCTGCTCAGTCTGCGCGTGGCTGGCACGCACTTGCGCGGCGGCCAGCGCGGCCTCGGCGCGCGCCACTTCGGCGGCGTAAGGGCGCGGGTCGATGGTGAAGAGCGGATCGCCCTTCTTCACCAGCGCGCCTTCGCGGAAGTGCACGGCGTCGATGGTGCCGCCGACCCTGGCGCGAATCTCCACACGGTCCACGGCTTCGAGACGGCCGGAGAACTCATCCCATTCGGTGATGGTCTTGCCCAGCGCGCTTGCCACGTCCACCGTGGCGGGCGCCGCCGGCGCGGGCACGGCCTGCGCCTCGCCGGCGTGCCAGGGCTTGAAGATCGAGGTGGCCAGGCCGGCGCCGAGCACAGCGACGATGGCCAGGGCAATCATGGTGCGTCGATATTGCTGATTCATTTTCTTGACTCCGTATTCCGTCTGCGGTTTTCTTCAACTGGAAAGCAAAAAATGGGACGAACGCCCCCGCCGGCGCGCGCAAAGGATCGCGCCCGGTACGCCTGCTATGCGCAGGCCGGCTTGGCTTTGTAATTCGGGATCAGCCGGGCGGGCTGGCTCCTGTCTGGCGTTCGGCCTTGGGCGAGGCGTCGTCGTCGCCGGCAAGATAGCCTTGCAGGTAGCGCGCGCCTTCGTTTATCCACACCTGACATCGGTCGTGGGATTCTTCCACGCCGGCGCCACAGGCACCGGCCATGATTCGGGCTTCGGACGGCACGCCGGCCGTCAGCAGGCGGCCGGCGAAGGCTTCGCCTTCGGCACGCAGCGCATCTTCCTCGGCCACCTGGATCAGTGTGGGCGGCAGGCCGGCCAGCCGCGAGGCAAGGGCCGGGGCCGCGTAGGGGTGCACGCTGGCGGCCGGGGTAGGCAGGTAATCGCGGTAGTACCCGGCCAGCCGCTGCAGCATTTCCAGCGGCACGCTGCGCCCGCCTTGCCCCACCGCGCACGATGCGTGCTGCAGGCAGGGATCGGTAACCGGGCGGATCAGCCACTGCGCGCGCGGCTCCGGCAAGCCGCGGTCGCGCAGCATCTGCGACAGCGCGATCGCCAGGTTGCCGCCCGCCTCCTCACCCACCACGGCAAAGCGCAGCTTGTCCACCTTGAGGCGGCGCGCATGGCGCAACACCCACTCTGCGGTATGGAACGCATCTTCCGGCGCCGCCGGGAACGGGAAATCGGGGGCCAGCGAGTATGCCGGCGTCACCACCACCGCGGGTACCGTGCCGGCCAGCGAGCGTGCCAGGCGCTGGGACTTCTCCAGGCTGGCGTCGACAAAGCCACCGGCGTGCAGGTAGATCAGCCAGGGCAGCAGCGGCGCCGCCTTGCCCGCCGGATAGCCCGGCGGGTAGCTCAGGCGCACCGCGATCGTGCGGCCGCTGCTTTCCACCGTATGCTCGGTCGTATGCCCCTCGGCCAGTTCGGCTGCGGAGGCTGCTGCTGCGGATTTCGGTTGCGTGGGCGACATGGCGGTGACTTGTTGCGCGCTAACGGGTGCACTAGCGGGTGCACTAACGGGTACGTTAACGGCGCCTCCATTGCATATTGCGATGCAGCGAATTATGGTGGTTGATAAAGGTGGGATAAAGCGAGGCTTTGCCAATGCACTGTTTCTCAGGTGGAATAATGGCGGTTTCCACGATCGGGAAACCCTTCGCTGTGCAAGGTCATCCGTTTTGTGATCCACTCCCGCACTTCCGCATCCGCGCCACACGCGCAACCCGTCATGCGCCTGGCCGGGGCGCACCCTATTCGGGTGCCTGCCCTGCCGGCCAGACCTGCCTGTTTCCTTATCCGGGGGAGTGAACATGGATCGTCTCGTATCAATGCAGGCATTTACCCGCGTGGTGGATGTAGGCAGCTTTGCGCGGGCGGCCGAGTCGCTGGACCTGCCCAAGGCCACGCTCACGCGCCTGATCCAGAACCTGGAAACGCACCTGGGCGTCAAGCTGCTGCACCGGACCACCCGGCGCATCAGCGTCACCACCGACGGCGCCGCCTATTACGAACGCTGCGTGCGGATCCTGGCGGACGTGGAAGAGGCCGAGCAATCGCTCACCCACCAGAACAACACGCCACGCGGCACGCTGTGCGTTGACACCACCGCCGGGCTGGCGCAACTGGTACTGATCCCCAGGCTGCATGAGTTCTTCGCCGCGTATCCCGAGCTGAAGATGGAGCTGACCATCAACGGCAAACCCATCGACCTGCTCAAGGAGGGCGTGGACGTGGTGCTGCGCGTGGGCGATCCGGTGGACGACACCATGGTGGCGCGCCGCATCGGGCAACTCCGGCTGGGCTTCTACGCCTCGCCGCTTTATCTCAAGAGCCACGGCACGCCCACCCAGCCCAGCGACCTGGTGCAGCACAAGGCCGTGAATTACCTGTCCAATCGCACCGGCCGCGAGATGCCGTGGCCGATGGGAGCGGGCGAGCAACGCACGGAAATGCTGCTGCCCTCGGCCATTTCCACCAACGACGCCGACGTCTACCTGGCCTGCGCGCTGGAAGGCCACGGGATTGCGCGCATCTCGCGCGTGATGGCGCTGCCGTATGTGGAAAGCGGCCGGCTGGTGGAGGTGCTCGCCGACTGGCCCACCGACTCGCTGCCGATCGCCGCCATGTATCCGCAGAACCGCCACCTGTCGGCCAAGGTGCGCGTCTTCGTCAACTGGGCAGCCGAGCTGTTCGCGCGCCATCCGCATTTCGGGGAAACACAGGCTGGGCCGGCCCGGCAGCCCCAGCCGCCCAAACTGGCGGCCTGAACGCGCCACGGGCTAGGTCGCGCKGGCCTTGGCGGATACGTTGGACGCATCCGCCACGGCCAGCGCTTCCACCTCGAACARCATSCCGTCSAGCGCCAGCCGCGGCACCGGGATCAGCGTGCAGGCCGGCTTGGGCGCATCGCCCCAGGCCCGCGCCAGCACCTCCGCCAGCACGCGCAGGCGCGCCTCATCGTGATCCACCACCAGTACGGTCAGCCTGGCAACCTGGTGCAAGTGCGAGCCGGCGGCGGCCAGCGCCACGCGCAGGTTGTCCAGCGCCTGCCGCACCTGCGCCTCGAAACTCTCCGGCAAGCTGCCGTCCGCCCGCTCGCCGCCCTGCCCGGCCACGCAGATCAGGCTTGCGCCGGGCGCCACCAGCGCCACATGGGAATATCCGTTGGCGCTCGGATCGTAGAGACCGAGGGGATTGAGCATGGTGAGCTGGCGCTTGGCGGGATGCGTTAGTGAGGCCGACATGGATGCAGTTTCCTTTTTCGGTGGCAATGCGCTGCTTGGCCGGATGCGGGACAGGCTCGACAAGGCTGCCCGCCTGCCCTAATATCCAAGAACGTTTTTGGATATTAGGCGCGCCGCATGAATTACACAACAGAAAGCTTGGATAACCCTACTGGTTCTCCGGGTGATCGCATCCTGTTCCTGCTGAAGACCAAGGGCGCGGCCTCGACCACGCAGATCGCGCAGGCGCTCGGCGGTACCGCGGAAGCCGCGCGCCAGCAGGTGCAGAAGCTGCTCGCCGCCGGACTGATCGAAGGCCGCCAGCAAAGCGCCAGCGGTGCCGGACGGCCGCGCCAGGACTGGACCCTGACTGCCAGCGGCCACGGGCGCTTTCCCGATACCCATGCGCAGCTCACCATCCAGTTGATCGGCTCGGTGCGGCAGTTGTTCGGGGAGGAAGGGCTGGACAAGCTGATCGGCCAGCGCGAAGCGGAAACCCGCCAGCAATACCTTGCCGCCGTCGCCGGCCAGGAGCAGCTCGCGCAGCGGCTGGCGACCCTTGCCGCGCTACGCCAGGCCGAAGGCTATATGGCACGCCTGGAGCAGGACGGGGCGGACTGGCTGCTGATCGAAGACCATTGCCCGATCTGCGCCGCGGCGCGGACCTGCCAGGGATTCTGCCGGGCCGAGCTGCGGATCTTCCAGGAAGTCGCCGGCAGCGAGGCGACGGTCACGCGCGAGGAACACCTGCTCAGCGATGCGCGCCGCTGCGTGTACCGGGTCAGGGCCGCGGCATAGGTTGCCGGGGGACAAACAGCAAGCAAACGGAAAGCAAACAGAAACCGGAGACCCAGCCCATGCCCCGCCGCCACGCAAACATGCCGATGGGATTGCTGCGTCAAGCCGCATTCTGCGCCACCCTGCTGCTCTGCGCGCTGGTGGCGCGGGCACAGCCGGCGCCGGCACAGGTCGTCGATATCCCGACCCGTCCCGGCGTGACGCAGCGCTTCCTCTACCTCGCGCCCGCGCAGCCCAAGGCCGCCGTGATCCTCTACGCGGGCGGCCACGGCGGCCTGCAGATTTATCCCAATGGCAGCCTGGGCTGGGGTGCCGGCAACTTCCTGGTGCGCGCACGCCAGCTCTTCGTCGACAACGGGCTGGCAGTTGCGGTCATCGACGCACCCAGCGACCACCTGACCTCCCCCTTCCTGAACGGCTTCCGCCAGTCCGCCGAGCATGCCGAGGACGCCAGGGCCGTGATCGCCTGGATGCGCGGCCATACCAGCCTGCCCGTATGGCTGGCCGGCACCAGCCGCGGTACGCAGTCGGTGGCCGCCATCGCCATCCGGCTCGCGGACGGCGGCGGCCCCGACGGCATCGTGCTGACCTCCACCATCCTTCGCGAGGAACGCGGCCGCCCGGTGCCGGCGATGGACCTCGGCAAGATCAAGGTGCCCGTGCTGGTCGTGCACCACGAGCAGGACGGCTGCAAGCTCTGCCCGTTCAGCGACGTACAGGGACTGATGGACAAGCTCGCCAAGACGCCCAAGGCCGGCCTGATCCAGTTCGATGGCGGCAACAACGTGGGCGACCCTTGCGAAGCCATGGCGTATCACGGCTTCAACGGCATCGAGCCGCAGGTAGTGCAGGCGGTGGCGAGGTGGATCGGGGAGCGGTAGGCGCGAGGTTGGGGCTGCACCCGCCAGGATAGGCAAGTGACATTGCCGGCGGAGCACGCGCCGGCGCGTTACCCGTTACCCGTTACCCGTTACCCGTTAATTTCCCGGGGCCGCGCGCAGTGCCGCGCCCGCCCCCGGCGTGCTGTCACTCGGCCTGGATGCCAGCCGCCTGCACGATGCGGCGGTACTTATCCGTTTCCGCGGAGATGAACTCGGCAAACGATGCGGGGCTGCCGCCGACGATCCGGTAGCCGGCCTCGGTCAGGCGCGCCTGCACATCGGGCTGGCGCAGCACCTGGCCGACTTCGCGGTTCAGCAGATCGACCACTTCCGGCGGCGTCTTTGCCGGCGCCAACAGGCCCGACCAGACGCCCATGTCGACCGATTCCAGCCCGCGCGTTTCGCTGACCGTGGGCACCTGCGGCATCGCAGCGGCGCGGCGCTTTTCACTGAGCGCGATGGCGCGCATGCCGCCGGACTTCACATGGGCCTGGGCGCCGGACAAGGTCACCACCGCCAGGTCCAGTTGCTTGCCCAGCAGATCGTTGATGATGGGAGCCGCGCCCTTGTAGGGCACGTGGAACAGTTTCACCTTGGCATCGAGATTGATCAGTTCGCCCATCAGGTGCTGGGGCGTGCCGACGCCGGCAGTGCCGTAGTTCAGCTTGCCGGGGTTGGCCCGGGCCAGCGCCAGCACCTCGTCCATGGTGCGCGCGGACAGACTGTTGCTGCCGACCAGGACCAGGGGCTGGGTGCCGACCAGCGCCACCGGCGCAAGGTCGCGCTGGCCGTCGTAGCGGATCTTCGGATTGGTCAGGCGTGCGATCGACACTTCGCTGCCGGAGCCCAGCAGCAGCGTATAGCCATCCGGCGCGGCTGCCACCACCTTGGCGGCGCCAATGGTGCCGCTGGCGCCGCCGACGTTCTCCACCACCACCGGCTGCTTCAACCGCGTCGACAGCTTCGCGGCAACGGTGCGGGCGACGAAATCGGCGGCGCCACCGGCCGCGTAAGGCACCACGATCACCACCGGCTTGGTGGGGAAATCGGCAGCGAGCGCGGGCGCGCACAAGGTCGCGAACGCGGCACACGCGGCCAGCCATTGCTTCACAAACATGGGGATATCTCCTGAAAAAAGCGCCGCGTACGGCAAAGGGCACGACTATAGATTCAATGAAGGGCGCCGTAACCGATAGCGGCGTGCGATCCCGGAGGCAGCGCGGCGGCCATCCGCTCGATCGGCAGGGTGGAAAAGCCGGTCGATGGGCTAGTGGCCGCATTGTCGGGAATGCGCGCAACCGAGCGCGCATTCCCGATGCACACCCCGTCCAGGGCCCGCGCCACTTCCCACGATGCGTTGATGCTGTCGGCACCGAAGGGTTGGAAGCCGGTTACAAGCACGCTCATCGCTCGCCCCCTCAGGCAGCGCCGCCGCCAAAGCCGCCGCCGCCCGGGGTGTGGATCTCGAACACATCCCCCGGCTGCATCTCCGCCTGGCCGATATGGTCCAGCGGCTCGATGCGGCCATCGGCCCGCACCACCCGGTTGATACCCGGCGCGCCGGCCTGCCCCCCGGCCATGCCGAAGGCACCATGGTGGCGACCGTTGGACAGGATGCTGGCGGTCATCGGCTCCAGGAAACGCACCCGGCGCACGCCGCCGTTGCCGCCCTTCCAGCGGCCGGCGCCGCCCGAACCCTCGCGGATGCGGTAGCCCTCCAGCCGGACCGGGAAGCGGAACTCCAGCACTTCCGGGTCGGTCAGGCGCGAGTTGGTCATATGGGTCTGCACCACGCTGCTGCCGTGGAAGCCGCCCGCCAGCTGGCCGGTCTCGTCATGGAACCCGCCCGCGCCGCTGCCGCCCGAGATGGTCTCGTAGTACTGGTAGCGCGCGTTGCCGAACGTGAAATTGTTCATCGTGCACTGCCCCGCCGCCATCAGCCCCAGCGCGCCGTACAGCGCATTGGTGATACAGGTGGAGGTTTCCACATTGCCCGCCACCACCGAAGCCGGCGGATTGGGATTGAGCATCGAGCCCGGCGGAATGACCACCTGCAGGGGTTTCAGGCAGCCGGCGTTGAGCGGGATATCGTCCTGCACCAGCGTACGGAAGACATAAAGCACGGCCGCCATGCACACCGCGCGCGGCGCATTGAAGTTATTGGCCTGCTGGGCACTGGTGCCGGTGAAGTCGATCACGGCGCTGCGCGCGGCGGCATCCACCCGCACCGACACGCGGATCTGCGCGCCGTTGTCCAGCGGCAGCGTAAACTCGCCGTCGCGCAGCCGCGTGATGACCCGCCGCACCGATTCCTCGGCGTTGTCCTGCACATGGCGCATATAGGCCTGCACCACGTCGAGCCCGAACTCGTCCACCATGCGGCGCAGTTCCTGCGCCCCCTTCTCGTTGGCCGCCACCTGCGCGCGCAGGTCGGCCATGTTCTGCTGCGGATTGCGCGACGGATATTCGCCGCTGCGCAGCAGGGCCAGCATCTCGCCCTCGCGAAGCCGGCCTGCCTCGACCAGCTTGAAGTTCTGGATCTGCACGCCCTCCTCTTCGATGCGCGTCGAGAACGGCGGCATCGAGCCCGGCGTGGTGCCGCCGATATCGGCGTGGTGCCCGCGCGATCCCACATAGAAGGTGGGCTCGGCGCCTTCGCCCACGTACACCGGCGTGATGACGGTGATGTCGGGCAGGTGCGTGCCACCGTGGTAGGGGTCGTTCAGCACGTAGACATCGCCCGGGCGCATGCGCCCGGCGTTGCCGTCGATCACCGCCTTGATGCTCTCGCCCATCGAACCCAGGTGCACCGGCATATGCGGCGCATTCGCAATCAGGTTGCCGGCGGCGTCGAACAGGGCGCAGCTGAAATCCAGCCGCTCCTTGATGTTGACCGAGTAGGCGGTGTTCTGCAGTTGCAGCCCCATCTGCTCGGCGATATTCATGAAGAGGTTGTTGAACACCTCCAGCAGCACCGGGTCCACCGTGGTGCCGGCRGCGGTCAGCGCCGGCCGCGCCATCGTGCGTTCGAGCATCAGGTGGTCCAGCGCCGTCAGGCTGGCCTGCCAGCCGGGCTCGACCACGGTGGTGGCGTTCTTCTCGGCGATGATGGCCGGGCCGGCCAGTACATCGCCCGGCCGCATGTCCTCGCGCACCACCAGCGCGGCGTCCTGCCACGCCGG
Organism: Cupriavidus sp. 05N39; assembly: GCF_056397325.1. NCBI lineage: Bacteria > Pseudomonadati > Pseudomonadota > Betaproteobacteria > Burkholderiales > Burkholderiaceae > Cupriavidus > Cupriavidus sp. 05N39. The sequence goes on along the minus strand of NZ_JBFTNE010000014.1, from coordinate 45,479 downwards.
CGCGCCGTCGGTGCCCGCGGTGAACATCGGCACGGTGCCGCGCCGTGGCACCTCGCGCACCGGATGCAGCGGGTGTGCGCGCTCGGCCGGCGCATCGCCCGGCACCACGGCCTCGACCGACACCGCCTCCACCACCAGGCCCTTGCCCTGCATCAGGAAGGCGAAGCGCTGGCGGTAAGCCGACTCGAAACCCCGCACGATCTGGTCCAGATCGCCGTGTGGCACTACCAGGGCCGCATCGCTGCCTTCGTAGCGCACGTGCACGCGCCGGTGCACCGCGACCGGTGCATCCCCCGCCGCCTGGCGCCGCAACTCGGTCTGCGCGGCCTCGGCCAGTTGCCCCAGGGCCGCGTCGATCGCGGGCAACGCCGCCGCGTCTAGGCGGGTTTCCACCGCCTGCTCGCGGATCACGTTCTGGTCGGCCAGGCCCATGCCATAGGCCGACAGCACGCCCGCCAGCGGGTGCACGAACACGCGCGTCATGCCCAGCGCATCGGCCACCAGGCAGGCATGCTGGCCGCCCGCGCCGCCGAAGCACTGCAGCGTGTAGCGCGTCACGTCATAGCCGCGCGCCACCGAGATCTTCTTGATGGCGTTCGCCATCTGCTGCACCGCGATCTGGATAAAGCCGTGCGCCACCTCCTCGGCCTGGCGGCCGCTCTCGCGCGCCAGCGTGCCGAAACGCTCGCGCACCACCTCCGCGTCGAGCGGCTGGTCGGCGCCGTGGCCGAACACGTGCGGGAACCAGGCCGGCTGGATCTTGCCCAGCATCACGTTGGCATCGGTGACCGCCAGCGGCCCACCGCGCCGATAGCTGGCCGGGCCGGGGTTGGCCCCCGCGCTTTCCGGCCCCACGCGAAAGCGCGCGCCGTCGAAGGTCAGGAGCGAACCGCCGCCGGCCGCCACGGTATGGATGCTCATCATCGGCGCGCGCATGCGCACGCCCGCCACCTGCGTCTCGAACTCGCGCTCAAATTCTCCCGCGTAGTGGCTGACATCGGTCGAGGTACCGCCCATGTCGAAGCCGATCACGCGCGCCTGGTCCGCCAGCCCCGCGGTGCGCGCCATGCCGACGATGCCGCCAGCCGGGCCGGACAAGATGGCGTCCTTGCCCTGGAACGCCTGCGCATCGGTCAGGCCGCCGGAGGACTGCATGAACAGCAGCCGCACGCCTGGCATCTCGCCGGCCACCTGGTCCACGTAGCGGCGCAGGATCGGCGACAGGTAAGCATCGACCACGGTGGTATCGCCACGGCTGACGAACTTCATCATCGGGCTGGTCTCGTGCGAGGTGCTGACCTGGGTGAAGCCGACCTCGCGTGCCAGGCGCGCCGCGGCCTGCTCGTGGGCGGCATAGCGGTAGCCGTGCATGAAGACGATGGCCGCGCTGCGCAGCCCTGCATCGTAGGCGGCCCACAGCCGCTCGCGCAGGTGGTCCTGGTCCAGCGGCTCGACGACATCGCCGTGCGCGCCGATGCGCTCCTGGGCCTCGATCACCCGGCTGTAGAGCAGTTCCGGCAGCACGATATGGCGATCGAACAGCCGCGGCCGGTTCTGGTAGGCGATGCGCAGCCCGTCGCGGAAGCCGCGCGTGGTGATCAGCAGCGTCGGTTCGCCCTTGCGTTCCAGCAAGGCATTGGTGGCCACCGTGGTGCCCATCTTCACGCATTCGACCAGGTCCGCCGTCACCGGCTTGCCCGACGCCAGGCCCAGCAGGTGGCGGATGCCGGCCACCGCCGCGTCGCGGTACTGCTCCGGGTTTTCCGACAGCAGCTTGTGCGTGACGAGGGTACCGTCGGGACGGCGCCCCACCACATCGGTGAAGGTACCTCCACGGTCGATCCAGAACTGCCAGCGGGGAAGGATTGCGTTTGCCATGATGTGTGCCAGTACGAGTGGAAATGCCCGTGCAGTATATCCACGATTTGTCGATAAATTGGCAACGTTTTGCACCATTTGAACCGGGGGATTTCCCTAGGTACCGGATGCGGGCCGGGCAGGCGGCGATTTCCGACGCGCCCTGCAGATCGGAGGGAATGCGCAGCCAAGCCAGCCTGCCCGTCTGGCTGGCCGGCACCGGCCGCGGTACGCAGCCGGTGGCCGCCATCGCCATCCGGCTCTCGGACGGCGGCAAGGTCAAGGTGCCCGCGCTGGTCGTGCATCACAATGCAGGACGGCTGCAAGCGCGGCCCGTTCAGCGAAGTACAGGGACTGATGGACCAGCTCGCCAAGACGCCGGAGGCCGACCCGCAACAACTTGGGCGGCCCTTGCGAAGCCTAGGCGTATCGCGGCTTTATGCGGTTTCATGCGGCAGGTGGTGCAGGCGGCGGCGAGATGGATCGGGGAGCGCGCCGCGCGAGCTTGCCGGTGCATCAGGTTTGATCCGATGCGCGAACACCTTTGCACGATTTTTTCGCTATGCGTCCAATGCGCGCACAACAGCAAGAATTCGAACACGGTGCATGACATTTTCGTGACAGCGCCGCGCGAATTCGAAAAAACGCCTTGCCGGCCGCGCGGGACCAGGTGCTAGGATAAGCAAGTGACCTCCTCGGCGGAGCATGCACCGGCGCATTCCCCGTTCTCCGTTACTCGTTACCCACTCCCGATCCGCCGGCATGGAGGTTGCGATATGACTGGATCCCTGTTCTTTCGGAACACGTGGCGTCAAGCCACCCTCGCATGCGCGCTCGCGGGCTTTGCACTCGCTGCGCACGCTGGCGACATCACCGGCGCAGGTTCCACCTTCGTCTACCCCTTGCTGGTCAAATGGGCGGCCACGTATCACACCAAGACAGGCCAGGAGGTGAACTACCAGCCCACGGGTTCGGGCAACGGCATCCGGCAGATCAAGGCAGCCAATGTCACCTTCGGTGCCTCGGACATGCCCCTCAAGCCGGATGAATTGCGCGCTGCCGGGCTGGCGCAGTTTCCGCTGGTGATCGGCGGCGTGGTGCCGATTGTGAACCTGGATGGCGTCGCGGCGGGCCAGATTCGCTTTACCGGCCAGTTGCTGGCGGATATCTACCTCGGCAAGATCGCCAACTGGAACGACCCCGCCATCAGCGCAATCAACCCCGGCATTCACTTCCCCGACCAAAAGATCCTGGTCGTGCATCGCAGTGACAGTTCGGGAACGACGTTCAACTGGGCCGACTATCTGTCCAAGGTCAGCGGCGAATGGAAGAACGCCGTGGGTGCCGGCACGGTGGTCAAATGGCCCACCGGCGTCGGGGCCAACGGCAACGACGGTGTGGCCACTTATATCAAGAATGTCAAAGGGGCGATTGGCTATGTCGAACTGACTTACGCCCTGCAACGCAAACTGCCTTACGCAGTAATGCAAAACAGAGACGGCGCGTACGTCAGCCCTTCACGTGAGAGTTTCAGCGCGGCGGTGGCATCCGTGAACTGGACCCAGCAAACGGATTTCTACCAGGTCATCACGGACGCGCCCGGCACGCAGGCGTGGCCCATTGCCGGCGCCGTGTTCGTGATCATGCCAAAAGTCCCCAAGGATCAGGCAAGCGCACAGGGTGCGCTTGCCTTCTTCAAATGGGCACTCAACGACGGGCAGGCCGACGCCGCTGCCGAGCACTATGTGGCGCTGCCACCCGGACTGGTCAAGCAGATCGAAACCTACTGGCGCGACAACTTCAAGTAAGCCTGGCAAGTCACGCAAGCGGGCAAGGGGATGCGCCGGTCAATGCTCGGTACTGCCGGCCCTGGAGCTCCAGTCGGTGTGATCGGACAGATAGTGCCTGTAGGCGTACTCGACCTCGGCATCGGCGTCCTCATGCGCCTGCAGCGGATTGTCCCAGCATTTCGCGCAGGTGTGCCGCGAGGAGGCCGCCGGCTGTACGCCCGCCGTGAATGTCACAAAGCCCCGGTAACGCCCCCATGGCAGTTCCTCGACAGAAGTGACGATAAAAAGATCGCCGCGCTGGTATGTCGCCATGACTGCGCTCCTGCATGCTGAAAAGGGAAATTCATTCTAGCAGCGGCGCATGGGATCACAACCCCGGCATTGTTCTTCGCTGATGCAAATCAAAATGCCGCGTCGCCCGGATCACGTGCCGTCCTTCTCTCCCGCGGTGGGCGCCGCCGCAGTCACTGCTTTCGGAGACTCAGGGGGCGCACCGCTGATCTTCGGGATGCACTCGGGACGGAACCACGCCACGGTGATCGGTTCCCCGGCCATGATGCGCCTGGCGGTCGGCACGACCTGCTCCCCGATCAGCATGCCAAGCAAGCCGACCAGGGCAATGGCGGGCGGAGCTGGCGAGCGGACCTGCAACAGCGCATAGATGATGCCAACCAGGATTCCCGCGCCCAGCGAAACCAGATAGAGCTTCATGACTTTCCTCCTTGGTAGTGTTGCGTGCCACACCGCCAGTCATGTCAGGCGGCGCACCGCCGGCGTAGCGAAACGAGTGGGCAACGCAACGATGGCCCTCGCTCAGAACGCCCGGCAGGGGCAGCCGAACGCGCCGCGCCGCGGCTGGTAGCCGCCTAATGCGCGCACCGGCGCCCAGTCCGGCATGGCCGGCGGTTCCTGGGCTTCTGCATGAAAAGGTTGTAGGCCAGCCGGATGGTCAGCAGGCCCTCGGCATGCGGGGACTCGAGTGTCGTGAACCGCCCGTTCATCAGGATCAGTTCGGGCCTGGAAGGCTGATGCATGGCAACGCTCCTGCACCCCGAATGCCATCTGCGGCAGGTGATCGATGAAGATCAGCTGGCAGTTCTGTGGGGTCAGTACTTCGAGCCTGGGATTCGTCATGATGTTCTCCGGGGACAGCAGGTTTCAGGCGAGGCAGCCTCGCCGGGATCAGTGTTCCGGATTGCGCGCCATGTGCGCTCGCGGGAAGCGGGGTGAAGTTCGCCTCGCGCGCGGAGCCTAACTAATATAGGAAGTCTTTTCGGGCGGACCAGTTTTTCTTGTCTTCGCCGCATTGCGGGACGGGAGAGCCGGGACGGCCGGGGTAACGGTCTAGTTCAGGGATCGGTCCGACGGCTGAGTTCGGGCAGGAGCGGGCCTCCGCTTGCACCCAGGCCATAGCGGCATTGCCAGCTTCCTGAGTTAATATCTCCCGAATAAGAAAAAATCCGGGGGTCAAATGAAAGCGCTGTTCGCTGTTGCCGTGCTGTTCGCGGTCGGGCTGTTTCTTCTCGCACTACTCAAGGTGAAGCGGGGTGGTGCCCCTGCCACAGCAACTTCGGGATATCTGTTTGCCCGAAGAGCGCCATTCATGCGTAATGATGAGATTGAGTTATATGACAGGCTCGTTATGGCGCTGAGAAACGCACATGTCTTTCCCCAGGTGTCCATGTCGGCCTTTGTTCAGCATAAGGGCAAGGCGCAGGCTGCACGGAATATGTTTTCGCAAAAGTACGTGGACTATCTTGTCTGCGAACGTAAGACAATGCGGCCGCTGTATGTCATTGAGCTTGATGGGGCTTCTCATGGGTCGGCCAAGGCGCGCAAGCGTGATGCGCAGAAGGATCAGGTGCTGGCGTCGGCGGGGATTCCTATCAAGCGGTATACATCCAAGGACGTGGATTTCACGGTCATTCTTGGGGACTATGTTTCGGTGACTAGCCTCGCACTGCCTCCAGATACTGTCGCTGTGACTCCTGGCGGTATCGCTCAACAGCGCTAGGCGCAACCTTGCGCAAGGCACCAGAAAGGACGCCCAACACCAATTCTCAGATATTGTCCTTGGCACCCCGCTTTGGAGCCGCCGCTGAGCGGAGCCTGGCGACCGAAAATCCTATTCCTGCTGCCATGGGTGCGGAAATTACCAGGCCGAAGACCGGCTTTCGGCCAAAACATGCTCCCTTCCGCCCAGGAAAAAACATGCTGCTTCCGCCTTCAGGCTGGCTGGTGAGCGAGACGAAAAGTGAGAGAGATAAATGGCGAATCAAGTAACCACGGGGGAAGTGCGTGTCGCGGTGCTGGTGGATTGCGACAATACGACGCCTGAGATTCTCGAACATGCCCTGCGCGTAGTCGCGCAGTTTGGCCGCGTAGTGCTGCGCAGGGGCTATGGCAACCACGCCACGCTGGCAAACAAATGGCAGGATGCGCTCGTGCGTCTGGCCTTCACGCCTTGCCTGCAATACCAGTATGCAGCCGGGAAGAATACAGCCGACATTGCCTTGGCACTCGACGCGATGGAAGCCATGTTCGATTCCCGCGCCGATACTTTCTGCCTGGTCACCAGCGATTCGGACTTTGCATACCTGTGCCGGAAGCTGAGGGAGCGTGGTGCTACGGTGCATATCGTGGGAGAAGCAAAGACACCCGACGCGCTTCGCAATGCCAGCGACCAGTTTTTCGAATGGGTTCCGCCCGAGCCGGCAGGCGAACCGGTAGATCCTGCCAAGCCGAAGATTGCTGTTGCGCCTAAACCATCTGTAAAGCGCCGTCCGAAGGCCGTGATCAATGCGGTCGCACTACTGGCCGGGGGCACGCCTGATGGACGGGTTGGACTGGGGGCGTTGGGACAGTATCTTAAACGGACTGATCCTGCATTTTCACCCAAGGCATTTGGGCATGCGGCATTGTCGGATATGGTGCGGACGTATCCTGATCTCCTTATGGATCAGCCAAATGGGACCGGAATTTGGGTTAGTTTTAGGCCGAAGGGGGATGGAGGGGAAATTTGAATTGAATAGGCGTGCGCACAGGGAATATGACCGCAACCGGCTGCGGATTCAACCGGTCGATGCAACGGTTGAAGAAATCGTTCGGCGGGGGGTTTCATAGTTCAGGGTTTTCCGCTGAAGCCGCACCACGCCTTACTGTTTAGGCAACAAGTCCTGCAAGTCACGCAAGCTGGGAGCCGCGTTTGGTGCTTGCGAAGAGTACACCGGCGCGGCCGGCAGGCCGGGAGCGCCCGACCCAGGCTTGGGGACGGCGGCGGGGTCCAGCCGGCCATTCTGGCCAAGCGTGATCTGGCTGCAGCCGGGCAGAATGCCGTCTTTTTTCAGGCTGTTGGTGATATCTATGGCCAGCACCGCCCCCCGCTCTTCAATAGCGATCGCGGTACCGCCACGGCTGAAGGAGAAATTTCCCCGCCACACGGCCCGGCTCTGTTTGACGTCCCTGAGCGTGGCGCCATAGCTGGCAGAAAGGCGCGCGCCGCCTTGACCGCTGACGACGCCGCCGCCATGGCTGATCGTCAGGATGGTGTCGGCACCGAACGCATTGGCCCTGGCTAATGGTCCGTTCTGGTCCAGTTCCAGGCCAGAGACCTCTTCGAAGCTGGTATTTGTCCCGCACTGCCTGGCAATCTGCTGGAACTTGGAACGAAACGCACCGGAGAACTCCGGGCCCCAGCCCATGCCAGCGCTGGAAATCACATATAGACGGACCGGCCGCCCCTGGTAGTCCATCGCGCGATTGGTGACCGCGACGGTAGGAGCCGCGCAGGCGCTGACAACCAGCGTGGCGAAAAACAGGATAGAGACAAGCGAACCACGGGATGTGCCACGCATTGATCAGGATCCCTGCATCGAATAGGTGAAGAAATAGCTGCCGGAAACCGAGCGCATGGTATAGGTCTGCCCGTACCTGACGAGCTGATAGCAATGTTGCATTCCAATGAATCTGGGGTTGCCCATGTCGAAACAGACTTCGTTGCTCTCCGGCATAATGCGCCAGCGGCCATCGGAATAGCCCCGCGTCTGCATGTTGGTTACGCCGAAAGCCCCGTTCTGCTTGAATTCAAGCTCGAGCGGTGTGCCATTTGGCGAGATGGCGACGATGCGCGTCAGATTCGCAAAATGGCTGCTCAGATCATCCCCGGACAACCGCTGGCCCGGCTCGGCCGCGGGTCTTGCTGTGCCCCTGGGGCTGCTGGCCGCCACGATCGGCGCAGGAGGGGCAGCGCTCTCGGCGCGGAACTTCGCCAGGGCCACTTTAGCTCGCGCTGGCACCTCGGCGATCCACTCCGCCGGAATGGCGAAGTTAAGATTCTGCGCCTCGCGAATCGTGAGGTAAGGTATGCCGAGCAAGCGACCTTCGGTATCGAACAGCCCTCCACCGCTAGATCCGCCGGAAATCGGGGCACTGATCTGGATGCGCGACAGCTTGTCATCCCTGTCCCGATTCAGCGCTGCCACCAAGCCGTCGCTCAGTGTCAACTCCATCCCACTCGGCGCGCCGATGGCAAATACCCGCTGACCGACCTTCAGCGTCGAAGCCGGCGCAATCTTGACCGCCGGGGCAACCAGGCCCTTGGCTCGGAGGATGCACAGATCCCGCTCCACGTCGGCATGCACAAGACGTGCCTCGTGCAGCGTGTTCTCATGCTTGATGGAGATGGCCTTTCCCTGCGCCAGCACGTGGCAATTGGTGACCAGCTCTTCCTGCCCGATCACCACCGAGCTGCCCAACTTGATGCGCTGGCCTTGCGCGTTGTAGACGCTGACCAGCCAGATGCTGGGTGAGCGTTTTTCGTAGAGCTCGCCGGCGTCCATCGCCAGGCACGACGCGGCGGACAGGAACCCGCCCATTAGCAACGCAATATGCCAGTGCAGCTTCCTGATCTTGAAATGGATTCCCATACTTGCCGTATTTCTACGCGTCGCTGCGTTTGTTTACCCGCCCCGCCTATTCGGCTTCTGCCAGCCCAATTGGCGAGCGGCCTCGCTTCTTTTCAGGCAGCGCCAATAATAAGCTAAAGCATGACTCGCACGCCAGCCTCCCGCTGGTGGGATTATTGTCTCTAGCCAAATTCATTTAAACGCGCCTTGACATGTATTAACAAGTCATCAGCCGTGGGATTTTTCGTCAGGGTCGTTCTTGCGAATGCATCAAATTTTCGACTTGGTGTGTCAACCAAACTACGGCAATCCTCACTCCATGCACTCAGGGCCAATGCCAATGACGACACTGACTTCATCCTGAATATCCATGCAGCCTTCCCCGGAAATCGGCGATGAACCTTTTTACGAGCCGCAGCGCGGGTAGACACGGTGCAAAGTCACGCCACCGCCTGGCACGAATGCTATCGCGCCGCAAGCGGTCATTCCGCTGGACGGCCCGCTGCATCCCAGTACGGCGGGTCGCCGATAGCCTCCCGTATGCATTGCACAAAGGCGCGCAGCTTGGCCGAAGCACGCTGGCCCTCGGGGTGCGCCACGTAGATGGATTCCGCCGCCGCCTGAACGCCCGCGTCGATCACCTGCAGCGCACCGGAACGGATCGATGCGCCGACGATAAACGTTGGGAGCAACGCGATGCCCAGGCCCGCCAGGGCGGCGTCGTGCATCATGTCGCCGTTATTGACGCGCAACGCAACGTGCGTGCGAACCGACAGCGCGCCATCCGGGCCCGCGAGGCGCCAGTCGGCCACGCCCCGGTTGACGTAGAAGATGCCACGGTGCTGCTGCAGGTCCTCGATGGCGCGAGGCGTGCCCTGCCGTGCCAGATAGGCCGGCGACGCAACCAGGACACGCCGGCTCGGGGCAAGCTGCCACGCCACCAGCCGCGAATCCTCCAGCGCGCCGTGCCTGACCACGGCATCGTAGCCCTCGGCGGCCGCGTCCACGCGGCGGTCATCCAGGTCCAGCGTCAGTTCCAGCTTCGGGTGCCTGGCAAGAAAGGGATAGAGCGCGGGGCCGAGATGCATGCGGCCAAACGTCACCGGCGCGGAGATCCGCAAGGGGCCGGCCAGGCTGCCGCGCCGCTCGGCCATGTCGGAGGTGGCCTCCTCGACCTCACGCATGATGCGTGCCGCCCGCGCCAGGAATGCCAGGCCGTCTTCGGTCAGGCTGAGCTTGCGGGTAGTCCGGTGCACCAGGGTGGTGCCCAGCTGCCGCTCGATATCGGCCAACCGCTCGCTGACAACGGATTTCGACAATTGCAGGCGGCGCGCCGCTTCGCTGATCGACCCGGACTCCGCGATGGCCACGAAGCTGGCGACGCCCTCAAGTTTCAACATTGTCCGGTTTTCCCGAAAAGCAGTTCCGTGATTCGCACTCTACCGCGAACAGCCACGGCGAACCATACTGGGTACCGAAAGCGAAAGGTGATCCGGCGTTGCCGCGACTCACTATGCTGATTATTCGAAACGCAAAACCCCTATGTATCAATGCGCCCCCATGCGACGTTGTCGCCAGGCGCAAACCAGGAGATCGAAATGGGACGCTTGTCCGGAAAAACCGCCATTGTCACCGGAGCCAGTTCCGGCATCGGCCGCGCCACGGCGCTGTTGTTCGCCGCCGAGGGCGCCAGGGTTGTGGTTGGCGCGCGCCGCGCGAGCGAACTGGACCAACTGGTCTCGGAAATCCACGCGGCCGGAGGCGAAGCGGCGGCGCTGGCCGGCGACRTACGCTCGGAGGACTATGCCCGGGCGCTGGTAGCGCTGGCCGTCGAGCGCTACGGGCGGCTGGATATCGCCTTCAACAATGCAGGCACTCTGGGCGAAGGCGGCCCCAGCACCGAAGTGTCCGAGACGGGCTGGAGCGACGCCATTGCCATCAACCTGACCGGCGCCTTCCTGGGTGCCAAGCACCAGATCGCGCAGATGCTCAGGAATGGTGGCGGCTCGGTAATCTTCACATCCACCTTCGTCGGCTACACCTTCGCCTTTCCGGGGGTGGCCGCCTACGCAGCCAGCAAGTCCGGCCTGATCGGGCTGACGCAGGCGCTGGCGGCCGAGTTCGGCCCGCAAGGGGTGCGCGTCAATGCGATCCTGCCGGGCGCGGTGGATACGGAAATGTACCGCACGATGAACGACACCGCGGAATCGCAGAGCTTCATCACCAACCTCCACGCGCTCAAGCGCGTGGCAAAGCCCGAGGAACTGGCACGGTCGGTGTTGTACCTGGCGTCGGATGACTCGGCCTTCGTGACCGGCACGGCTTCGCTGGTCGATGGGGGTGCGTCGATTACGCGGACTTGACGTTCCGGCCGGCCAGTATTGACGACCTTGTCCTAGTGGACTAATATGGGCTTAGTCCACTAGGAGCACTTATGCAGGTCGTTAATATCCACGATGCCAAGACGAACTTCTCCCGGCTAGTCGATGCCGCTGCCGGGGGCGAAGAGATTATTATCGCCAAGGCCGGRAAGCCCGCAGCCCGGCTGGTCCCGATGGAGCGCGTTAAACCAACGCGCCGCTTCGGTACGTTGAAAGGAAAGGTTCATATCGCGGACGACTTCGACGCGCCGCTGCCCGATGACGTGATCGCTGCATTCGAGGGGCGTTGATGCGCCTTCTGCTCGATACGCACATCTACCTGTGGGTCGTGACAGATGACCGCAGACTCCCGAAGACTGCTCGCGAGATGATTGCAAATGCCGAGCACGTCTTCGTAAGCAGTGCGAGCATCTGGGAGGCATCAATCAAAGTCGGTTTAGGCAAGCTGGACGCCGACGTGAATCAGTTGGTGTCAGCCATAGAAACAAGCGGTTTCTCGGAGCTGCCGGTGCGGGCTGTGCATGGCGCAGCGGTGCGCGATCTTCCCGATATTCACCGCGACCCGTTCGATCGGCTTTTGGTTGCCCAAGCAATGAGTGAGCCCCTCCGGCTGGTGACTTCTGACGGTCGCCTCGCCGGCTACACCGAACTTGTTGTGACCGTCTAGGAAAATACGCTAGCGGATTGCTACTACGGCTACCTCGACTGCTCCTCGCCAGCAGATCCGCAGCACGCTGGCATCACCCCTCGCCACCCTCCCCCTGCTCATCCAACGCGGCCAGTTCGCTCAGCACCAGCGTCTCGTGCGCGAGCACGGTCGCCAGCGAGAGCAAATGGCCCTGCGTTTCTTCAGTCAGGTTGCAAAGGGTGCCGCCGGCAGCGTTCTCGATGGCTACGGACAACAGCGCGTTGAGTTGCGCGGTCTTCTCGGCGGCGAGGCTTAGCGGGCTTTCGGATGGGGCATGCGCGGTCAGGAACGTGTCGCGACCTGCGCGTTGGGCGGTGATGTTGTAGCGCGGGTAGTCATACATCGTGCGCCCTCCGTTGGGACGCGCTCGGGCGCTGGCAGATGACGGGAGCGTTGGGACAGGCGAGTTGCCCGGAATGGGCGAGCGAAGACTGGGGCATGGGAGTGCCTCCTTCTTAAGCGATTTCAACCCCGTTCCCCGCTGTCAATCGGGGTGGGCGGGCGCAAGGCGAGGTTGACAGACCGGAAAGAAGGAACCGGCGAGCCCGAAGGCTCCCCCGCCCAGGCCCACCCATAGGGGCGTGCAAAGGCGCGACGGACATAAAAATGCCGCCTGGTGGCGGCTGTCCGCCTTCTTTTCGGGCTGTCAAACCCGGCCGCTGTGGTTGCAGCGACGTGCGAAGTATAGCGTGGGGTGGCGCAGCCCAAACTGGCCGCAACAAAAAGTCACACCCCTGCCTTGATCAACCGCCACATGCATCAGAACGATGCCGATGCCGTAAAGCCGTTCAACCGCAACCTACAGCAGCCGCTTGGCCAACTCCGCGCCATGGGCAAAGCCAGCCGTCTCGGCCGCCTCCGCCGTCGGGAACAGGTCCGTCACCTTCGATGACTCCAGCAAGGTCCCTGCAGCCCGGATATTCGTGCCGGGGCGGCAGACCCGGACCGTGTACTCCCAGACGTTGGGCGTTCTGGGCCGCACCTGCACCTGTACCTCATGTGTCTCAAAAACCCGCTTCTTCCATGCAATCTCTTTGATCATCGCTGTCTCCGATTCTTATTGGAGAATCGCAACGTCGCCAAGGGCACGCCATTCGTTGAATCGTGCCCGTCACAAGCGCCATGACGCCTGCGGGCTATCGTTGGAATCTATCCGCCATCGTATCAAAAGTTGGTATGTCTGCTCTATGATGCCAGGCAATGTCACCGCCCTGCCGCACGCCAGATCAGACCATGACACTCGCCACCCTGCTCCTGTTTCTCTTTGCTTCCGCCGTGACCATCGCCACGCCCGGCCCCACCGTCCTGCTCGCCCTGAATAACGGCTCGCGGCATGGCGTGCGCAAGGCAGCGTGGGGCATGGCGGGCGCGATCGCTGCAGATATCATCCTGATCGCCACCGTTGCGGCCGGGCTTGGCGCAGTAATCGCAGCATCCGAGATAGCCTTCGCGTTGATCAAATGGTTTGGCGCGGCCTACCTGGCCTATGTGGGATGGAAACTGCTGCGCTCCGGCAATGTACCGGCCACGGCACCGGCGGAATTCGCGGCGGCCGTGGATAGCGGCCGGGCACATGTGTTGTTTTCACGCAGCTTCCTGGTAGCCGTCACCAACCCGAAGGCGTTGCTGTTTATTTCGGCGTTCCTGCCGCAGTTCATCGACACCAGCGCGTCCTTGCTCCCACAGTACGCCGTTTTGACGATCGCGCAATGCTTGCTGAACCTGCTGGCCATGCTGGTGTACGCGGCCCTTGGCGCCAGGATCGTGCACGCCTTCCACGGCGACGGCATGCGCTGGCTGAATCGCGTATCCGGCGGCACGCTGATGGCGCTGGCGGGCGGACTGGCGCTGTTCCGCCGCGCACAGGACTGAGGCCCCGCCGGGCTCAGAAAATCGAATGCCCGCTTAGCGTAGTCAGCCACTCCAGCGCCTGCACACCCGCCAGCGAGTTGCCGCTGTGGTCCAGCCCCGGCGACCACACGCACACCGCCCAGCGCCCCGGCAGCACCGCCACGATGCCGCCGCCCACGCCGCTCTTGGCCGGCAAACCCACCCGGTAGACAAAATCGCCCGCGGCATCGTAGGTGCCGCAGGTGAGCATCAGGGCCGAAAGCCGCTTGGCAGGGCTGGCGCCGAGCACGCGCTCGCCGCTCCAGGGCACCACGCCGCCGTGCGCAAGGAACAGCGCCGCGCGCGCCAGGTCTTCGCAGGTCATGGCAATGGCGCACTGGCGGCAATAGGCGTCAATGACTTTGTCCACCGGCATATCCAGCCGGCCAAAATCCTTCATGAAGTAAGCCATGGCGCGATTGCGGTCCGCGTGCTCGCGCTCGGACTGCGCCACCTTCGGGTCGTAGTCGATGGCCGGGTTATTGCTGAGCCGGCGGATGAACTGCACCAGCGCGGTCTCCGCCTGGACGAAGCGGCTGCACAGTACGTCCGTCACCACCAGCGCGCCGGCGTTGATAAAGGGGTTGCGCGGCTTGCCTTGCTCGTACTCCAGCTGCACCAGCGAGTTAAAGGCATTGCCCGAAGGCTCTCGCCCTACCCGCTGCCACAGGTCCTCCCCCAGCAACTGGAAAGCCAGCGTGCAGGCGAACAGCTTGGAAATGCTCTGGATCGAAAACGGCACCGCGGCGTCGCCCACGCAATGGCTGCGGCCATCGGCAAACACCAGCGCCATGCCGAAACGCGTGGCGGGCACCTTGCTCAGTTCGGGGATGTAGTCCGCCACCCGCCCTTGGCCCAGCAGGGGCGCGATGTCGCGGTGGATGCGTTGGAGGATGTGTGCGTAGTCCATGCCGGGGTCGCCGAGCCGCTCTGTTCCGGGCCGCCGCGGGCCGGACAACATCCGGGCCGCCAGCGGGTTCCGCGTATCGTACAACGAGACATGGCCTTGCAGCGGCCTTACGCCGCCACCCGCCGGCCCCGGTCCAGCGAGGCCGACACGCCAACCGCCAGCAATGCCAGCGCGGCCACCGCCGCACCCAGCCAGGGCAGTTGTGTCAGCGGCAGGCCCGCGCTGATCATCAACCCGCCCAGCCACGCGCCGGTGGCGTTGCCCAGGTTGAAGGCGCCCTGGTTCAGCGTGGAAGCCAGGTTGGGCGCGCCCTTGGCCTTGTCGAGCACGCGCACCTGCGTGGCGGGCACCACCGCAAAGCTCACCATGCCCCAGACAAACAGCGTGAACAGCGTCGGCACCGGAAAATGGCTGGTCCACGAGAACACCAGTTGCACCACCGCCACCGCTGCCAGCAGGCTGGCAAGCGCCGGCATCAGCTTCCAGTCGGCCAGCTTGCCGCCGGCCAGGCCGCCCACGGTGATGCCTGCGCCGAACAGCAGCAGCACCATGCTCTCCTGCTGCGCGRTGAAGCCGGTCACGTCGCGCAGGATGTAGGCGATATACGTAAACACCGTGAACATGCTGACCGAAGCCAGCGTGCTGATCAGCAACGCAAGCTGGACCTGGGCCGCGCCGATCGAGCGGAATTCGCGCAGGATGCTGCCGGCCTGCATCGGAATGGCCTTTGGCAGCCATGCCACCAGCGCCGTGGCGGCGGCCACGCCGATCACGGTGACAGCCCAGAACGTGGAGCGCCAGCCCATCAGGTGGCCGAAGGCGGTGCCAAACGGCACGCCCAGCACATTGGCCACCGTCAGGCCGGTGAACATCAGCGCGACAGCCTGCGCGCGCTTCTCGCGCGGGACCAGCTCGGCGGCCACCACCGCACCAATGCCGAAAAAGGCGGCATGGCAGAACGCCGTGACCACGCGCGCGGCCATCAGCAGTGCATAGTTGGGCGCCAGCGCGCACAACGCATTGCCGAGGATGAACAAGCCCATCAACCCGACCAGCGCGGTCTTGCGCGGCCACCTGGCGGTGAGGATGGCGAGGATAGGCGCGCCCACGGCCACGCCGATGGCATAGCCGGAAACCAGCATGCCGGCAGCCGGCGCGGAGACGCCTAGATCGGCGGCGACATCGGGCAACAGCCCCATGATGACGAATTCGGTGGTGCCAATGCCAAAGGCCGCGGCAGCCAGCGCGAGTAGCGGTAATCGCATGATGTTGTTATTGAAGGACGAGAGAGATCGGCGAAGCTTGCGCGCCCGGCGGAGATGGACGTTGCGCACGCCGCGGCGAAAAGGACAGCACGCCGCGTGCATGTGAAAAGCGCTTTGCGGCGCGCCGGCACGATTGCGCAAGTCCGGCATTCTGCGCCAATTTCGCGCGGGACGTTGGCCGCCCCGCTAAAAACCTTGTGCCCGAAGCGGTCACAAGGCGACTGGCTACGCAGTACTACTCAGCGGTTTCGCCCGTGCATTTCCGTCGACCGCGCAGTACTACGCAAAGCCGCCTCAAAAGAACACGCTGCGGATCAGCGGTGCCGCCAACACGCTGACCAGCCCGGCGATCATCATCACCAGCGATGCCACCACGCCTTGCACTTCGCCAAGCTGGCGCGCCTTGGCCGTACCGGCGCCGTGCGCGGCGGCGCCAAAGATGGCGCCCTGCGCCAGCCGGCTGCGTACCGAAGGCAGGCAGGCCAGCACGGCCTCGCCGATGGCCATGCCCGTCAGCCCGGTGATCACGACAAAGATCGCGGCTAGATCAGGCGGCCCGCCCAGCGCGCGCACCGCATCCACGGCGAACGGCGTCGTCACCGAACGCACCGCCAGGCCCTTCTGCAGCATCACCGACAAGCCGAAACCGCGCGCCAGCCAGACCGAACTGACCACCGAGGTCAGCACCGCAGCCAGCACGCCGAGCGAAATCGACAGCCAGTGCTGGCGCACCAGCTTGCGGTGATCGTAGATCGGCAACGCGAAAGCGATGGTGGCCGGGCCGAGCAGCCACATCAGCCAGCGCGTGTCCGCGATGTAGTCGCGATAGGGAATATGGGCAGCCAGCACCAGCGCGATCAGCACCACGGGTGTAGCCAGCAGCGGCATCAGCCACAGGCGGGCGCGGCGCGCATAGAGGCGCTTGTTGAAGTAATAGAAGGCAACGGTAGCCACCAGGCTCAGCGCCGCCAGCGCGGTGTCATGCATGACGCTGCTGCCCGTTGCGGGTGGCGTTGCTCGCGCGGCGCGCCAGCCTTAGCTCCAGCCGGTACACCTGCTCCACCACCAGTGCCGTCACCACCATCACCGCCAGCGTGCTCAGGGCGATCACCGCGCAGATGCGCCAACCCTGGTGCCTGACCAGCTCCCGATACTGCACCACCGCCAGCACCGCCGGGATAAAGAACAGCAGCATCTCGCCCAGCAGCCAGTCCGCGCCGCGCCGCACCCAGCCGCCGCGCACCGCGCCACTGAACAGCAGCGCCGCCAGCGCCAGCAGCCCGAGCAGACCGGCCGGTAACGGCAGCCCGAGGCGCACGCGCAGCCAGTCGGCCAGCAACCACAGCGCCGACAGCGCCGCCACCTGGGTGAGCCCGATCGCGCCCGCACGCAGGCGGCCGAAGGCCGGCATCGGCGGCGGTACGGATGAGGCGGCGGCCGGGGTGGAGGGGACAGCGCTTTGCATGGTTCGAGTCAGTCTATTGCGCCAGGGACGAAGTGGCAGTGACGCTAGTGTACGGAGAGCCATTCGATATATAAAATGAATATAAATTATTGAATTGATGCCAGATCGGAATGGCAAATCCGGCATCGCACATTCCATCGGAGGCACCATGGATATCCGGGCCCTGCGTTACTTCGTGGAAGTCGTCCGCCAGAACGGCTTCACCCGCGCCGCCGAAACCCTGCACGTTACCCAGCCCACCATCAGCAAGATGGTCAAGAGCCTGGAAGACGAACTGGGCGGCCCGCTGCTGCTGCGCGAAGGCCGCACGGTGCGGTTGACCGACGCCGGCGAGGTTGTGTTCGCGCGCAGCCAGGCGGTGCTGGCCGAAGTGGCGCGGCTGCGCCAGGAGGTGGCCGAGGTGGACGGCATGGCGCGCGGCGAACTGAAGGTAGGCATTCCCCCCATGGCCGGGCGTTACCTTGCCCCGGTAATCGGTGCCTATCGCCGCCAGTACCCCGGCGTGAAGCTGCGGCTGGGCGAGCAAGGCGGGCGCGCACTGGAAGAAGGCGTGGCCGCGGGCGAACTGGACCTGGGGGTGACGGTGCTGCCCGCCGCCGTGGCGGGCCTGGCCAGCCTGACCGTGACACGCCAGGCGCTGGTCGCGGTGTTTCCCGGCGAGCGCGCGCCGCGCAAGGGCGGCCCGGTCCGGCTGGCGGATCTGGCTGGTCTGCCCTTTGTGATGTATGAAGATGACTTTGTGCTCTACCGGGTCATCCTGAACGCATGCGAGGCTGCTGGTTTTACGCCGCAGATTGCGGGGCAGAGCCGGCATTGGGACTTTATCGGGGAACTGGTGGCGGCCGATGTGGGCGTGGCAATCTTGCCGGCGCCGATAGCAGGCCAGCTGGATCCGGCACGCGTGGCGATCCGGCCGTTGGTTGCGCCGCAGTTGACGTGGGAGTTGGGGCTGGTCTGGCGGGAAGGCTATTTGTCGCGCGCCGCGCGGGCCTGGCTGGCTTGTTGCGAGCAGGCCTTCGGCACTGCCCGCAGATCCGTCTGACCTGATGCGCGGCCAATTTGCGTCCGGCCAGCTTGCGCGGCGCAAGCGAAGGAGGCGATGCCCTGGTCGCGGTCACATCGACCAATGGTGGTCGACCCAGATTGGACAACCGGGCTACGCAACAGCATTTTGTTCGTCCTGCCGACTGGTACTCCGTGGGACGTGCCGATGCCTGAACCTAGAGGAAGGATGGCAACTGCGCCTGGCAAAAGTCCAGATAGGACCTGACGATTGCGGACGGATGACGATGCGAGGGATATAGCAAATTGAGTTCCTGCACAGGCAAGGGGTGTTCTGGCAGCAGGGTCACAAGGTTCTTCTCCCGAATGGCGCTGGCAGCCATGAACGGGGGCAGTTCTGTGACGACCTCACCGGCAAGCGCCCGGCTGCGCAGGTGCGCATAGTCATTTGCGGACAGTACCGCCGCGGGGCTATGTTCGGACGAACCCAGGCGCCAGACAGTTGGAGCATTCGAGCCCTGGTTCCATACCGCGCAGGGAAAGCGATGCAAAGCCTCGGGCGTCTCCGGCATGCCAAGACGCTCGACGAGGGCCGGACTTGCGACCAGGACATGACGATAGGACAGGACGCGCCGCGCGACCATGGTCTCGTGTGCAATTGTCCCAACGCGCAGCGCAACGTCGATGCCATCCTCGACGAGATCGACGCGCCGGTCGGTCGTGAAAATATGCAGGCGGATATCGGGACACTGGCGTTGAAATGCCGCAAGCAGGTCCCACCAGGGTTCGAATGACGGCGGTAGCGATAACCTCAGCCGTCCCTTGAGGCGTGTCTGGTCGCTCATGACGGCCTGCTCCGCCTCCAGCAGGGCCTCGATGCCACGACTGGCGTGCTCATAGAGGCGCGCCCCGGCGTCCGTGAGCCTGGTTCCACGCACTGAACGCTCCAACAACTGCACGTTCAATTGCCGCTCCAGTTCCCGAAGCCGGCGGCTTAGTGTTGGCAGCGGTACGCCCATGCGACTTGCAGCGGCGGAGAGACTCCCCGCCTGCACCACTTCCACAAACATCTCCACGGCATTGAGGTCCATTCTTTACCTCTCAAAAATGAGAGGAATGTTACCAAAATCAACGGTTTTCTTCCGACATTGAATAGGCGAAAGTTGCTTCCAGGCGCTGGCCCCTGGCCAGCATCTTCAACTGAATCAGGAGTTACGCACATGTCAAAGATCCGGCATTCCCGTCTTGCCAGCCCTTCACCCCGCCACTGAAGAGAGACCAGCCATGAAAGCCTATGTCATCGAACAAGCAGGCGGCCCCGAAGTCCTGCAAATGCGTGAGATTGCATCCCCGGAGCCAGCGGCGGACGAAGTTTTGATCCGCGTGCGCGCATTTGGTTTGAATCGCGCCGAAGCCTATCTGCGGGCCGGGAAAATGGGGCCGATCACCGCGCCACGCGTGCCAGGCATCGAAGCCGTCGGCGAGATCGTCGACGATCCCGCGGGCGTGTTTCGCACCGGTCAGCGCGTCGCCACGGCCATGGGCGGCATGCAATTCACGCGAGGTGGCAGCTACGCCGAACAGATAGCCGTGTTGCGCAGCAATGTCATTGCCCTGGACAACATCTCCCTGACATGGGAGGAGCTTGCAGCCCTACCCGAAGCCTATCTGACCGCATGGGGTGCGCTGGAGAAGAGCCTTGCTGTCGAACGTGGTCAAACGTTGCTGATACGCGGCGCCACGTCGTCCGTCGGCCTTGCAGCGCTCACCTACGCCAAGGCGCTCGGCCTGAATGTCATTGCCACCACCCGCTCGCAGACGAATGCAGGGCGCCTGCGGGAAGCCGGCGCTGACAAGGTGGTCGTCGACACCGGCGAAATCGCAGCCGATGTCCRCCAGATCGCACCGGAAGGCGTGGATGCGGCGCTGGAAGTCGTCGGCGCCACGACGCTGCGCGATACGGTCAAGACCCTGCGGCCGTTCGGGGCGGTCAGTGTTATCGGCTTGTTAGGGGGGCCGCCTGCCCTGGAGTCGTTTCACCTGATGCAAGACCTTCCCGCCGCGGTGCGCCTCAACTTTTTCCCGAGCGGCCTGCTGGGCACTGCCGCTTTGCCGCTGTCGGAATCGCCGCTGCCATGGATTGCGCAGGATCTCGCCAAAGGTCTCATTCCATCGACGCATGCCAGGACGTTCGATTTCGATGAAGTCCGCCAGGCCCACAGCCTGATGGAGAGCAACCGGGCCCTCGGCAAGCTCGTCGTGCGACTTTAGTCGCGACCGATTCCGAGGACAGCATCATGCGTAACATACTTCGTGTCCCGTTGGCTGCGGTTGCAGCGTCCATGCTGTTGCAGYCTGCTGCCCAGGGAGCCACGCCGGCATCGGAAGCCGCAGTGAGTACGGCCATATCCGGACAGCTCGCTCGTTACGAGCAGGCGCTGAACA
Organism: Cupriavidus sp. 05N39; assembly: GCF_056397325.1. Lineage (NCBI taxonomy): Bacteria > Pseudomonadati > Pseudomonadota > Betaproteobacteria > Burkholderiales > Burkholderiaceae > Cupriavidus > Cupriavidus sp. 05N39. Next base: position 24,882 of record NZ_JBFTNE010000014.1, on the reverse strand, counting down.
GTGCCGACATCGAGCGGATCATGTCGCTCTATGCCCGCGACCCGGTATTCATGCCGCAAAACGGTTCGCCGGCCGTGGGCCGCGAGGCGGTCCGACGCGCTTATGGGCATGTCTTCGACTCGATCAAGCTCAATGTGCGCTTCGAGATCGATGAGATCCGCCTGCTATCGGATGAGTGGGCCTATGCTCGTACCCGCTCACGCGGCACGGTGACGCGGCTGGGCAATGCAGTCCCGCCTGGGCCCGAAGCCAACCAGGAATTGTTCCTGCTGCGTCGCGAAGCCGATGGTCAGTGGCGATTCGCCCGCTACATCTTCTCGACCACCAACCCGCCGGCCCGACCGGACTGAGCGACCATGGCCACCTGCGCCCGACCCGGCGGATGGTGGCGTTGCGACGGCCCCGTCCTAACGAAAGAGATCCTGCCCTGCGGGCAGGCTGCAGGCAGGACTTCCACCCTGCCTGCAAACCCGCCGAACGCCCTGCGGGACGGGATCAGTTGCGCCCGATCTCCTGAAGGATGCGCGTCAGCAGGTACAACCGCGGCACGATCGAATCGATCTCGATGTATTCGTCGCGCGCGTGGTAGCCGAAGCCCGCGAGGCCAAAGCTCTCCACCACCACGGCCTTGCCGGAACGCCCGGCGAAGCCCGCGTCGGTGCCGCCGCCGGTGCCTTCGGCCAGCGCCAGCTGGCGGCCGTCGAGTTCGGCGTAGATGGCTTGCGCGCGCTGCGCCAGTTCGCGGCCGCGTGCGTTGGCGACAAACGGCGGGCGGCCGGCTTCCATGGTCACCGTGGTCTGCGTGTCGGGGACGAGCTTGCCCTCCTCGACCTTCTTCTGCAGCGCGGCTTGCAGCTTCTCCGGGCCGTCCTTGACCGTCATGCGCACGTCGCCGATGGCGGTGGCACGCTCGGGGATCTGGTTGCGTACCTCGCCGGACTGGGCGGTGGTCCAGTTGAGCTGGGTGCCCGGCACCGATTTGGCCACGTCCCGCGTCTGCTGCAACTGGTAGGCCAGCTCGATCAGCGCATTGCGGCCCAGTTCCGGCGCGGCGCCGGCATGCGAGGCGCGGCCCTTCACCTCCATGGTGGCGGTGGCGGTGCCGCTGGCGCCCATCAACAGGGCTTCGGCCTTGACCACCGCCTTGGCGGCGGTCGGCTCGAACGACAGCACTACGTCATGCTGGTCGGCCAGGCTGGCGATGGTCTCGCCGGAACCGACCGAGCCCACTTCCTCGTCCGGGTTGAACAGGACGGTCAGTTGCGCGTAGTCCTGCCAGCCGGCCGCCTTGAGGATGGCCAGCGAATGCAGGATCACCGCGATGCCGCCCTTGTCGTCGGCGATGCCGGGGCCGTAAAGGCGGTTGCCTTCCTGCCTGATCGGCTGCGTCGCCAGCGTATTGGCCGGATAAACCGTGTCCATGTGGGCGATCAGCATGATGCGGCGCTTGCCCGTGCCGGTGAGCGTGCCCTTGACCATGGTGCCGGGGCCTTTTGTCACGGCGATGCGTTCGGTGCCGGCGCCGAGCGCCTTCAGGCGGCCTTCGGTATAGCTGGCCATCTGCGCCAGTCCCGCCGCGTTGGCGCTGCCGGACTCGATCGACACCATCTCCTTGAGCGACTGGATCACCGACGGCTCCGCGGTGCGCGCCGCGTCCAGCAACCGGGCATCCGCGGCGCAGGCGCTGCCGGTGGCGAGGGCAAGGACGGCCATGGCGGCATGCGTAAGCCGGCGCAAGGATGAATGCATGAAATCTCCCGTTGAGGATGTTTGTACTTGTGGATTCGTTCTTGCCAGTTTGCGCTGGCGGCGGCAACGCAAACGCGCCGCCGCCAATCATCGGCAGGTACGCGTCGGGCGCGCGTCAGTTGCGCCCGATCTCCTGCAGGATGCGCGACATCAGGTAGAGCCGCGGCACGATCGAATCGATTTCGATGTACTCGTCGCGCGCGTGGTAGCCGAAGCCCGCCAGGCCGAAGCTCTCCAGCACCGTGGGCTTGCCCGAGCGCGCGGCGTAGCCCGCGTCGGTGCCGCCGCCGGTCTGCGGCACCAGCGTCAGGTCACGGTCGATCTCCTTGTAGATGGCCTGCGCCCGCGCTGCCAGCGCGCGGCTGCGCTGGTCGGCCACGTACGGCGGATGGCCGGGCGTGAGGTTGAGCGTGGTTTCGGTGTCGGGAACCAGCTTGCTGGAGCCAAGCTTGGCCTGGAGCGCCGTCTGCAGTTTCTCCAGCGCGCCGGGCTGGGTCAGTCGGACATCGCCCACGGCTTCGGCCTTCTCGGTGATCTGGTTCAGCGGGCCGTTGGCGCTCGCGCGGGTCCAGACCAGCGCCGCGCCCGGCACGTCCTTGGCCACGTCGCGCGTCTGGAGCATCTGGTATGACAGTTCGTAAAGCGCATTGCGGCCCAGCTCCGGCGCGGCGCCGGCATGTGCCGCACGGCCTTTGACATCGAGCGTGGCGGTGGCGACGCCGGCGGAAGCCAGCAGCAGGGGTTGGCCTTTCATCACCACAGAGCCGGCCGAGGGCTCGCAGGAGAGCACCACGTCATACTGTTCGGCCAGCCTGGCGATGGTGTCGCCGGAACCGGGCGAGCCCACTTCCTCATCCGGGTTCAACAGCACCGTCAGCTCGGCGTAGTCCTTCCAGCCGGCCGCCTTGAGAATCGCCAGCGAATGCAGGATCACGGCGATGCCGCCCTTGTCATCGGCGATGCCGGGACCGTACAGGCGGTTGCCATCCAGCCTGATGGGCTGCGTCGCCAGCGTGTTCGGCCCGTAAACCGTATCCATGTGGGCGATCAGCATGATGCGGCGCTTGCCCGTGCCGGTGAACGTGCCCTTGACCATGGTGCCCGGGCCTTTGGTGACGGGGATGCGCTCGGTGCTGGCGCCCAGCGCCTTGAGCCGGCCTTCGGTGAAGCTGGCCATCTGCGCCAGGCCCGCCGCGTTGGCGCTGCCGGACTCGATCGACACCATGTCCTTGAGCGACTGGATCAGCGCGGGCTCGGCCGCGCGGGCCGCGTCCAGCAGTTGCGCATCGGCGGCGCGGGCGCTGCCGGCGGCACCGAGGGCCAGCGTGAGCGCGGCGACAGCGGTCTGGGTAAGTCGGCGCAGGGATGGCTGCATGAAGTCTCCTGTTGCTTGCATCGTTATTGTGGTCAGGCGGTTGCCCGCCGAGCGACGATGCTAGCCCTTGCGCGCGCGGCAAGGTAGGATCAATCCCGCCAATTGGAATGCCGATCCCGCCATGCCCGACGCTGACTCCTCCGCCCTCCCGGCGCCGCCCGCCGGATCCGACAACCCCGACAATCCCGCCACCAGCGGCGCGAGCCGCCCCGTGCCGCTGCACGTGCGCCTGCTATGGCTGCCGGAGGCCATGCCGGGGATGCTGTTCGGGGCGCTGGACGTGCTGCGCGCGGCGGCCGGGGTGGCCAGGCTGCAACGCCCGGATGCGGACCGCGACCTGAGCTGGAGCGTGATCGGCCCGTCGGGCCGCGCGCTCGCCCTGCCTGCCCTGGGCCTGGAGCCCGCGCGGCGGCGCCGGCGCGCCGCGGCCGATGGCAATGCGCTGGTCGTCATACCGGGCCTGCTGGCGCGCAATGCCCCGCATCTGGGCGAAATCGTCAGCGGCGCGACCCAGGCGCTGCGCTTGCTGGAGCGCCACGCGCAGGCGGGCGGCTGGCTTGCCGCCGGGGCAAGCGGTATCGCCTTCGCCGCCGAACTTGGCCTGCTCGATGGCGCGCGCATGGGCGCGCCCTGGACCTTCCAGAGCTGGATGGCCAAGCGCTATCCCCGCTGCGATTTCTCCGCCAGTGAACCGATGAGCGTGCATCAGCGCGTGTTCGGCTGCGTCGCGCCGGCGCTGCAAACGGAGTTCATGTTGCGCGTGCTGGGCCACCTGCATGACCCGGACCTCGCGCAGACTTGTTCGCGCATGCTGCTGTACCAGGCCGAGCGCCAGCAGCTCACGCCGGAACTGGTGTCGCAACGCTGGCTCAGCAAGACAGCCGACAGCCCGGTCTATCGCGCCATGCGCTGGCTGCAGGCCAACGTCGATGCGCCGTACCGGCTGGCCCTGGTGGCGCAGGCGGCCGCCACCAGCGAGCGCACCTTGCTGCGGCATTTCCGGCAAGTCAGCGGCATGACGCCGCTGGAGTATCTGCACGGGCTGCGCGTGGAGCGCGCCAAGACCTTGCTGGAGGTGACGCTGCACGGCTCGCAAGCCGTGGCGGAAGCCTGCGGCTACAGCGATGCGGCGGCGTTCCGCCGGCTGTTCCAGCGGGCTACGGGGATGTCGCTGTCGAGCTATCGGGCGCGCTTCGCGCTGCGCTCGCAGCGGCGCTACTGGCGCGTGGAGGACATGCCGCGCACGGCCGGCAGCGCATGAGCGCATCGGGCGCACCAGAGCGGGGGCCGCCAGCCTTGCGCGGCCCCACCGTCCGGGCTTCAGGTTGCAAACGTCTGTTCAACTACTCAGCACGATGCGATTGACGACATCCTCCACGCCATGCACGTACCAGGCATCCCGCTCGGCCTGGCGTTTCGCGGCTTCGGTGGTGGCGTAGCCTTCAAGCGTGACCACCCGGTTCTCCGTACGTACCTGGATGCGGTCGGCATCGACGAACTGGTCTGTCTCCAGGACCAGCTTGAGCGCTTCCGTGACTTCGTCGTCGCGGTCGGCTTCCGCCGGGGCCACCACCAGTTCGTTGACCACGCAGCGGCAGCCACGCGACCACCAGGCCAGCACGCCGGCCAGCCGCATGTGCGACAGGCTGATCACGTGCCCCCGCAGCGTCACGACGCCGTCGACGACTTCGATCTCGATCTCGCCGCTGGACTCGCCAACGGCCTCGCGCACCGGTTCGATGCGCCCCTTGGTGTGCGCGCAGATCCGGCAATTGCGGAAATCGATCGCCTGCAGCAGGCGCACGCAGATCGCATTGCGCAGTTCGCCGTCGCCAACCGCCGCACCGCCGTCGGTCACGCGCAGGTGGTCGATTACCGCCGACACACCGTCGACACGGCGCACCGAGGCGGCAACGCGGCTCTTGTCGACAATATCGGGCACTTCGCCTTCGAGAATCAGCGCGCCGTCGCTCAGGCGCAGGTGGATGGTGGGATGGATGGCATGGCTGTGAAAGGGCACGTGGGCGATGGCCGCCCGAGCCTGGGTCAGGACTGCTTCACTGCTATACATGATGTCTGCCTTATCTTTGAAGGTCTGGATATAGGAGACGGCGTTCCGTCCGGCGAACGCCCTCGCGGCGCCACGCCGATACTACGGCGCGAAGCGGCGAATCTTCATTATAGGTAGCCAGGCTGGCTACGCCCGACCTGTTGCCAGGGCGGAGTGACGGACGCAAGCCAGCCCGCGCGAACCGCCGCTCAGGTCTCTACCGTGGCGTCCATGGTGATCTCGGCCTTGAGCAGCTTCGAGACCGGGCAGCCCGCCTTGGCCGTTTGCAGTGCCTTCTCGACCGCGGCCTTGTCGGCACCGGGGACGCGCACCTTCACGTCCAGGTGCACGGCCGTGATGGTGAAGCCAGAATCATCCTTGTCCAGGGTGACGGTGGCCTTGGTCGCGATGCTCTCGGCGACCATCTTGGCTTCGCCCAGGAACAGCGACAGCGCCATGGAGAAACAGCCGGCATGGGCCGCCCCGATGAGTTCCTCGGGATTGGTGCCCGGCCCTCCCTCGAAGCGGGCCTTGAAGCCGTATGGCGCGTCCTTGAGCACTCCGCTCTCCGCCGAGATGCTGCCCAGGCCGTCCTTGATGCCGCCCTGCCATTTAGCCGATCCGTACTTTTGCATGAGTGTTCTCCATGGTCGAAAAGCAATGTGGCGCAACCTTCGCCGCGCCGGGGGTGAGGCGGCAAGTGCCCGTCCGCATACTTCGGTGCAGCGTTGGTGCCGCAGGCATGGTCACCTGAGCTCACTGCCGCCGGCCGGGAATAATCTTCCACCAGAAGGCAAACTTCCTGAATCAACAGCTAATTCCATCAAATGAATGGACAATTTCTCTCAATTTATCGCAATAATCGGGAACCGAACCCTCCTTCCGCTGCCTTACTTCCGCCGCGCAACATCGGCGGATTGCTACCGGGCCAAGCTGAATCACAATAGGACGCAATCCGGAAAACGGCCAGCAGCCTCGCTGCGAGCCGCCTGGCGGTCCGCAGCGAACGCGCAGCACCCATCACAATTGACCACCATCCAATCACAACAAAGGGAGAACGGATGTCATTGACTTCCAATAAATTGCCTGCCTGGACCTTGTGGCTGCCACTGGCAGCCTGGGCCATCCTCGGGGCGGGCATGGCGGCGCCTGGCCAGGCGCTGCTGCTGGTGCTGGCCGGCCTGGCCCTCGCGGGCTCGGTATTCGCGGCCGTCCACCATGCCGAGGTGGTAGCGCACAAAGTGGGCGAGCCGTTCGGCACGCTGGTGCTGGCGATTGCGGTGACCGTGATCGAGGTGGCGCTGATCGTCTCGGTGATGCTGTCCTCCGGCCCCGAAAAAGCCGGGCTGGCGCGCGATACCGTGTTCGCCGCGGCCATGCTGGTATGCAACGGCATCGTGGGGATCTGTCTTCTGGTCGGCGGGCTGCGCCATCGCGAACAGGCTTTCCAGGCACCGGGCGCCACCGCCGCGCTGGCGGTGCTGGCCGCGCTGGCGGTGCTCACGATGGTGCTGCCGAACTACACCAGCGCCATCCCCGGACCCATGCTGTCGCAGTCGCAACTGGCCTTCGCGGGCATCGCCTCGCTGGTCCTCTACGGCAGCTTTGTGTTCGTGCAGACGGTGCGCCATCGGGACTACTTCCTTGTCGACGGCACCTCGGACGAGAGCGTGCACGCGCCGCCGCCGCCCGCGAAGATCGCGCTTGCCAGCGGCGGCATGCTGCTGGTTTGCCTGGTGGCGGTGGTCGGCCTGGCCAAGCTGCTCTCGCCCACGGTGGAAGCCGCGGTGGCCAGCGCCGGCGCGCCGCCGGCCGTGGTCGGCATCGTGATTGCCGCGCTGGTGCTGTTGCCGGAAGGCCTGGCCGCCTTGCGCGCCGCGCGCGCCGACCGGTTGCAGACCAGCATGAACCTGGCGCTGGGCTCCGCGCTGGCCAGCATCGGACTGACCATCCCGACCGTGGCCATGGTTTTCATCGTGGTCGGCAAGCCGCTGATGCTGGGCCTGGGCCCGACCGAAACCGTGCTGCTCGCGCTGACCTTACTGGTCAGCACGCTCACGCTGCATTCCGGCCGCACCACCATGCTGCAAGGCGTAGTGCACCTGGTCATCCTGGCGGCCTACCTGTTCCTGTCCGTCGTGCCCTGAGCGCCGCTGACTGTGGCCCGCCAGCGGGCCACCTGCCTCGCGACGCGAAGCGAGCCGTCCCGCCTGCGCACGATCCTTGCTAGTGAGAGCGGATCGATCTCACTAGCGCCCGAGCGCAATCACCATGCTCCACCCCCCTCGCCTCTATCTCTACCTGGATGCCGTGGCCCGCCACGGCTCGATCCGCAAGGCCGCCGAGCAGCTCCACGTCGCCTCCACCGCGCTGAACCGGAAAATCCTGGAGGTGGAGCAACAGGTCGGCACCCCGCTGTTCGAGCGCCTGCCGCGCGGGGTGCGGCTGACCGCCGCCGGCGAAGTGCTGATCGCCACCGTGCGCCGCAGCCTGGCCGACCTGGACTCCGCCGCCGCGCAGATGGAGCAGCTGCGCGGGCTCGTGCGCGGCATGGTGCGCATTGCGACGGTCGAGTCAGTCGCTACGGATTTCCTGCCCGGTGTCATCGGCCACTACCAGTCCACCTATCGCGGCGTCCAGTTTCGCGTGTCGGTGGGCAACACCGGCGACCTGCTGGCCGCGCTCAGGGAGGACGAGGCCGACCTGCTGCTGGCGCACGATCCCCCTCCCACCGCCTTCCTGCATGAACTGACGGTATCCGCGCAACCCTTCTGCGCAATGATGCGCCCGGACCATCCGCTGGCTGGCCGGCGCTCGCTGCGGCTGTCCGACTGCCAGCCCTATCCGGTCGCGCTCGGGCCCGAGAGCTTCGGCAGCCGGCGGCTGATCGAGGCGATCTGCGCGCGCAACCGGCTGTCGCTACGGGTCATGCTGGAGGCGACCACTGTGGAGATGCTGATGAGCTTTGCGCGCCAGACCGGCGCGATCTGCTTCCAGTTCCAGGCCGGCACGCTGCGCGAGGCGCGCCAGGGCACGCTGGTCGCCGTGCCGCTGTCCGACCCCGAACTGTGCGGCGGCCGGCTGGTGCTGGGTGCCCGCAAGGGCCGCAACCTGCCCCCGCCGGCGGCGGCTTTTGCCGAGCACCTGAAGGCAGCGCTGACGGGCCTGCACCAGCCGTTGGCCGAGGCGGCCTGATGTGCGGCCTGACCGGCGCCGCGGCCCGCCACGCGCGCCGGCGAGTGCACACAATTTGCGTGCGCCATGAGAAGAAATAAGTGCTGGTTGCATGCAATCGAATTGCCGCAAACTGCATCCATCGCACATTCAATGCAGTCAAGCCAGGCGCCACCGGCCCGGCCCGGACACCTACGAAAGCAACGACAGCAACCACAGCAAGATGAGAATCCCGCAACAAGCATGAGCCAGCGCCGTTAGCCACCGGCGCATTCCCGCGCCAGCCATTTCCAGATCACGCACTTTTTAAATAGCCGGGGCCTGTCCCCGCGGGGGCGTTGTCGTGCCCGGAGAATTCGACAGAGCCAGCAACGAAAGAGAACGGGGTCAACCATGGAGGTCTTTATGCAACACAAGTTCAAGCCGGTCATGAAACTGGCGGTCATGGCCGCAGCCTTGCTCTGCGGCCATGCGATGGCGCAATCCAGCGTCACGCTTTACGGGATGGTTGACGCCTACGTGGGCGCCACCAAGGCAGGCGGCGCGGACCGCGCCTGGGGCGTCAACAGCGGCGGCATGCAAACCTCGTACTGGGGCATCAAGGGTACCGAGGATCTCGGCACCGGCCTCAAGGCGATCTTCGACCTCAACGGCTTCCTGCGCCCAGACACCGGCAAGCAGGGCCGCTTCGACGGCGATGCGCTGTTCACCCGCAATGCTTACGTCGGCCTGCAGAGCGCCACGCTGGGCACGGTCAAGATGGGGCGTAATACCACGCCCTACTTCCTCTCGACCATCCTCTTCAACCCGCTGGTCGACTCCTATGTGTTCTCGCCGGCGATCTTCCATACGTACTTCTCGGCCAGCAACGGCCGCGTGTACGACCCGGGCATCATCGGCGACTCGGGCTGGAGCAACTCGCTGGTGTACTCCACGCCGAACTTCGGCGGCCTCACCGCCAATGCCATCTACGCCTTCGGCGAGCAGGCGGGTAGCGTCGGCAAGAACAAGTGGGGCGGCAATGTGCTCTACTTCAACGGCAACTTCGGCGCCACGGTGGCCTTCCAGCAGGTCAAGTTCAACAGCGTGCCGGGCGACGTGACCTCGCCCGCGGCACTGTCCGGGTTCGACAAGCAGAACGCCGTGCAGGTGGGCGTGAGCTACGACTTCAAGGTGGTCAAGCTGTTCGCACAGGGCCAGTACATCAAGAGCAGCGTCAACAACGCCACCGGCGACATCAAGCACACCAACGGCCAGGTCGGCGCCTCGGTGCCGCTGGGYAACGGCAACGTGCTGGTCTCGTACGCCTACGACAAGACCAGGAACGATGTCGCGGACTTCAAGCGCAATACGGTTGGGCTGGCTTACGACTACAACCTGTCCAAGCGCACCGATGTCTATGCTGCCTACTTCTACGACAAGCTGAGCGACCAGTCGCATGCCGACAGCTTTGGGGTGGGTGTGCGGCACCGGTTCTGATCCGGCGCAAGGCGCACGGCGCGTGCGTGCGCATACATGACGGCCGGTCATTGCTGACCGGCCGTTTCCTTTCATAGCGACGAACGCCACTGCGCGCTTGCCGGACGCCATCCGGCATGCCTCTTTCCAGGCGCGAAGGCAGATGGCCGATCGCAGCGCGCGCTATGCTATGGTCTGGCGTCCCCCCGTAATGGGCCGTAGCAAAGCATGAAGCCCCTTTCCCACATCCACGCAATGGTTCCGCAAGCCGCCAGCCTGCCGGACCTCGATGCCCTGCTGGCGCGCGTGCGCGCCTGCCGCAGCTGCGAAGCGCACTTGCCGCTTGGCCCCCGCCCCGTAGTACAAGCCGCCACCCCGGCCCGCATCCTGATCGTCGGCCAGGCGCCCGGCACGCGCGTGCATGCCAGCGGCATCCCCTGGGACGATCCCAGCGGCGACCGCCTGCGCGAGTGGATGGGGATTGATAAGGAAGTTTTCTACGATCCCGCGCGCATCGCCATCATCCCGATGGGCCTGTGCTATCCGGGCCGCGGCGCCAGCGGCGACCTGCCGCCGCGCAAGGAGTGCGCACCGCTGTGGATGGACGCGTTGCTGGCGTGCCTGCCGGATATTGAACTGACACTGCTGGTCGGGCAATATGCGCAGCGGCGGTTTCTTGGCGCCGCTGCGCGCGGTGGCGTGACGCCGACGGTGGCGGGCTTTGCCGCGCATGGGCCGCGCTATCTGCCGTTGCCGCACCCGTCACCACGCAACCAGGGGTGGTTCAAGCGCAATGACTGGTTCGCCAGGGAGTTGCTGCCGGTACTGCGCCAGCAGGTTGCCACCGTCCTGGCGTGTCGGCGCGACTAGCCTGGGTTCTCAGGCGTCCTCCAGATGCGACTCCCCCCACTGCCGATGCCGCGAAGAACACGACACCCTGACATCGGTAGCTGTCTGGCCCTTCTTAATTCCTGGCGCTCACGCAGTTCGGCGATGAACCAAAAAAAATGCGCCACTCGGGCGCAGATTCTTCCAGCAACAGCCTTGTACCGCGCAGCGGCCGGGCAGTGCCCGGCGCGCCGCCTTACTTCGTAGCCGAAGCGGTGACGGATTCCATGGCCTCGCGCATCGGCTTGAGTGCCGTCTCGTAGGCTGCGACCCAACCCTGAGCACCGGCGCCAGGGAACGAACCGTTCGTGTTCGACATGAAATTCTGGCCAAGCGATGCCAGTGCTTCCTGGGTCTGCGCAACGTAGGCGCTCATCTGGCGCTGGGCTACCTGGGCGAACTCGGTGCCGGTGGCGGTGATGATTTCGTTCATGTGCCCGGCGTAGGCGCTCAACTTCTGGCCAAACGCATTGGTCAGTTCCGGCTTGAAGCCAGACACGCCGCCAACGGATTGCTGACTGGCTTCGCGCACGTATTCCGCGCCGTCCGCCAGGCTTGCCTTGGCCGCCTGCATGTTCAATTCGGTGATTTTTTCGGCGCCGCGGGCCAGGGGACCGACCAGCGCGACAAACAGGTCCAGGTTAGCTTGCTGGAAACCGAAGAACTGAGCTTGGGCCTGGGCTTGGGATTGGGCTTGCGAGGGTTGTGCCATGTAATAACTCCTGAGGATGATCCAACGCTTTCGAAGAGTTTTCCGTGGGCGGCATCACCTTTGCTGCGTTGCAGCAATTGGACACATCATAGGCTCATTGGACCAGGAGTCAAGCGAATTCAAAAAGACGTTTCCGGCCGCGCGATATGCCACGTATGCGCCCTACTCCACCGCCGGCCGGATGCATAGCAGGAGCCTGTGCCTGCCGTCATCCAGCGGCACGCGCACCGTGCCTTCGCCACAGCGGATCGCCAGCCCGTCAAGGACCGCATGCCCGCCGCCAGCACCGGGCGCGAGCGTCTCCACGCGGATTTCGTAGTGGCAGGCACCCAGGCTGATGGCAGCGTCAAACCCCGGCCACGCCGCCGGAATGCTCGGCTGGACGACCAGCCAGGCCCCTTCGCGGCGAATACCCAGGATGCCCTCCACCCCGGCGCGATACATCCATCCGGCCGCGCCGGTGTACCAGGTCCATCCGCCGCGTCCGGTGTGGGGTGCGACGGAATAGACGTCGGCCGCGACCACATAGGGTTCGACCTTGTAGCGCTCGACGCCAGCGGGCGTGCTTGCGTGGTGGATCGGGTTGAGCATGGAGAACAGTTCGACGGCTTTTGCGCCTTCGCCCAGCCTGGCGAAGGCGAGAACCGACCACATCGCGGCATGACTGTACTGCCCGCCGTTCTCACGCACGCCGGGCGGATAGGCTGCGATGTAGCCGGGATCGGGCGACGCGCCCTCGAATGGCGGCGAGAACAGCAACGCCAGCCCCTCATCGCGGCGCACCAGGTATTGCGCCATCGACGCCATGGCCGTCGCCGCGCGCGCGGGATCGCCCACGCCCGACAGCACGGCCCACGACTGGGTAAGGGCGTCGATCCGGCAAGCCGCGCTTGCCTTCGAGCCCAGCCAGGTGCCGTCGTCGAAGGTGGCGCGGCGATACCAGCCGCCGTCCCAGCCATGGCGCTCCAGCGCCTCGCCCAGCGCTGCCGCGTGTGCGCGCCAGCTTGCGGCGCGAGCGGCATCACGTGTATCGGCCAGCGGCGCAAAGAGCGCGAGGGTGCGTGCCAGCAGCCAGCCAAGCCAGACGCTCTCGCCCTTGCCGCCGGCCCCGACCCGGTTCATGCCATCGTTCCAGTCGCCGCCGCCGATCAGCGGCAGGCCGTGTTCCCCGGTCAAGGCAAGGCATCGCTCGATGCCTCGGGCGCAGTGCTCGAACAGCGAGGCCGAATCCTGCGCGGTCATTGGCTGGAAGAAGGTGTCATGTTCGTCGGCGCCAAGTRCCGGCCCGTCGAGGAAAGGCACCGGCTCATCCAGCACCGCCGCATCGCCCGAGCAGGAAATGTAGGTCGCCRTGGCGAAAGCCAGCCAGACGCAATCGTCGGTAATCCGGGTACGCACGCCCTGCCCGGTATGCGCCAGCCACCAGTGCTGGACGTCGCCCTCGGCAAACTGCCTCGCCGCTGCCCGCAGCAGATGCTGTCGCGTGGCCGCCGGCCTGGCAAAGGTGAGCGCCATGTTGTCCTGCAGCTGATCGCGAAAGCCATAGGCGCCGCTCGCCTGATAGAACGCCGAGCGCGCCCAGATGCGGCAGGCAAGGGTCTGGTACAGCAGCCAGCCATTGAGCATGATGTCCATCGCGCGGTCCGGCGTCCTGACCTGGACCGCGCCAAGCAGTGTGTCCCAGTGTCCCGTCACGGCATCGAGCACCGCGTCGAGATCGGCGGCGCGATAGCGCAGCACCAGTGCCCTCGCCTCAGCGACGGAGGCGCACTCTCCGAGCAAGGCAACGACTTCGAGCGTCTCGCCCGGAGCGAGCTCCACGAAGCACTGCAAGGCCGCGCAGGGGTCGTAGCCCGCGCCCACCGCCCCGGACAATGGCGTGGCGCCAAGCAGCGCCGCGGGCGCTTCGGTGCCGCCGTTGCGGCCCAGGAACTCGGTGCGGTCGGCGGTCCAGGCCGTCTGCCTGCCGCTGAGATCGGCAAAGGCGACGCGGCCGGAGAAGGCGGTGCTCCAGGGATTGCGCGCCAGCAACGCATGGGTGGCTTCGTCGATCCCGGTCACGATGAACGGGCCCGAGGCGCCGCGGGCGGTACCAAGCACCCACTCCACGTAAGCGGTGACGGAAAGCCGGCGGCGCCCGGCGGACAGGTTGCTCAAGGTCAGGCGTGAGATCTTGACCGGGTCTTCGAGCGGCACGAACTGCAGCAGGTCAAGCGCAATGCCGTTGGCCTGGTGCGCAAAGCGGCTGTAGCCATGTCCATGGCGGGCCGTGTAGGCGCCGCCGTCGCGGATAGGCCGCGCGGTCGGGCTCCAGACCTGGAGGCTGTCTTCGTCGCGGACGTAGATCGCCTCGCCGGCCGGATCCAGCACCGGGTCGTTGGACCAGGGCGTGAGCTGGTTCTCGCGGCTGTTCTCCGCCCAGGTGTAGCCGCTGCCCTGCGCCGAGGCCTGGAAGCCAAAGCCGGGATTGGCGACCACATTGATCCACGGCGCGGGTGTCGAGGCCGCGCCATCGAGCACGATGACATACTCGCGCCCGTCCTTGTCGAAGCCGCCAAGCCCGTTGAAGAACTCAAGGTCCGGCGCGGCCCGCGGCGGCATTGGCGACGGACGCGGAGCCTGGCCGCGCGCGGGAGCGGCGCGCTGCGGCGGCTGCGGCAAGTGGGCTAGCTRCTCGGCGATGGAGCCCCGGCGTGCGGCCAGCACGACGCGGGCGACCGACAGGAGCAAGGCCCGCGCCTCGACGCGCATCAGGTCCGCGCGCAGCGTATAGACCGAGCCTTGCGCCAGTTCGTCACCGAAGCGTGGCCGCGACTGGCTGCTACGCACCGCCGTCTCGATGGCGATCTGCAGGTCCTGGATATAGGAAGAGGCACGTTCATTGACGATGACCAGGTCGACGGCCAGCCGCTTCATGCGCCAGTACTCGTGTGCGCGCAGCAGCTGGCGAACCTGCGCCATATCGTCGATCTCGTCGATGCGCAACAGAACGATCGGCAGGTCGCCGGAGATGGCATGCGGCCAGAGCCCGGACTGCGGCCCCGCCCCTTGCGCAATCGCCTCCGACGGAACGCGGAAACGGGAATCGGCATAGAGGATCGGCGCCGCCAGGCGCTGGAAATCCGCCGCCTCGTCCGCCTTGACGTCGAGATGGCGCAACTGGACCTGGGCCTGGGTCCAGGCCAGGGTCTTGGCCCGCTCGAACGCGCTGCGGTCATGATGCTTGTCGATCAGGTCCAGCAGTGCGGCGCGCGACGGCGCCACCAGCGTCCAGAAGGCAATCCGGGCAACCCGGCCCGGCGCGACGCGCACGCGCTGCCGGAGCGAGAAGATCGCGTCGAGCACCGTGCCGACCGTGTCCGAGAGGGGGTCGCCATCCCGGATGCCATCGGCGATCCTGCCAGCACGCCCCTGTCCGAGGAAATTCGCCCGGTCGGTCTCGTACTGGGGATCCGCAACCACCTCGCCTTCGACCACCGTGAAATGCGCGGCCCAGATCTCGGGCTCCGCGGGTGAGCGCGGACGGCGCGTGGCAACGAGCGCACCGAACTCGGCCAGGTATTCGGTCTGGACAAACAGCTTGGAAAAGGCCGGATGCGCGACGTCGGCGGCCTGCACAGCCAGGACCAGTTCCGCATAGGAAGTCAGCTCGATCTCGCGCGCACGGCGCCCGCTGTTTGCCAGCGAGACACGCCGGACTTCCCCGTCGTCCTCTCCGGAGACCAGGATGGAGAGCGTGGTGGTCAGGCTGCCATCCCGCCGGATGAACTCCGCGTGATCTTCCGCGAAGACCACTTCACTGCCCTGCCCGCTCTCTTCAGCGTCACCGCCGGCGAATTGCGCGCCGGCCGGCCAGACGCTGCGGCTCTGCGTATCGCGCAGGAAGATAAAGCTGCCAGCGTCATCGCGGGTTGCGTCCTCGCGCCAGCGCGTCACGGCAAGATCGCGCCAGCGGCTGTAGCCCGCGCCGGCCGCGGTCAGCATCACCGCGTAGCGCCCGTTCGACAGCAGATGCGTGACCGGCGCGCCGGCCGGCGCCCCCGAGACCCTGCGCACCGTGGCATCTTCGTTGCCGGCCTCCACCGCGGAAGCCTTTACCTCTTCGGCGCGTGGATGCGCAATGGCGACATTGCGCGGTATGCGCTCCTGCAACAGCAGTTCGGTGGCCTGGATCATCGGCTCGCGATGGAAGCGCTCCCGCATCTGCCCGCCGTGCAGGCTATTGGCGATGGCGACGATGGTCATGCCCTGGTGATGGGCCATGTAGCTGCGGATGATGGCGAACTCCTCGTCTTCCGGCAGCCGGGAGCGGGTGAAATCCAGGGCCTCGTAGAAGCCGTAACGTCCTTTTGCCCCGATCTGCGCGAGACGGGCGTAGTTCTGCTGCGCGCCCTGCGGGTCCACCATGGTCGCGAGACCGGTCGCATACGGAGCGATCACGACGTTGTCGGAAAGCCCGCGCTTCAGGCCCAGCCCCGGCACGCCGAAGTTGGAGTACTGGTACGTAAACTCCATATCGCGGGCGTTGTATGCCGATTCGGACACGCCCCACGGCACGCCCAGCGAGCGGCCGTAGGCCTGCTGGCGTTCCACCACCAGCCGGTTGGTCTGCTCGAGCAGGCTGCCTGCCGGCGCGCGCATGATCAGCGAGGGCATCAGGTACTCGAACATGGACCCGGACCAGGAAATCAATGCCGATCCATTGCCCAGCGGCGTGGCGGTCCGGCCAAGTCGGAACCAGTGGCGCGTGGACACATCGCCCTTGGCGATGGCAAACAGGCTGGCGAGCCGCGCTTCCGACGCCAGCAGGTCATAGCAACTGACGTCGAGGCGGTTTTCGTCCTGCGAATAGCCGATCGACAGCAGCTTGCGCTCCTCGTCGATGAGAAACGCGAAGTCCATCCCCAGCGCCATCTCGCGCGCCAGCCCGGCCAGCGCGTTCAGGCGCGTGCGGAGCAAGTCCGGCGCGTCGATCCGCTGTACCCGGTCTTGCTCATGTTCGGCCACGGTCTTGCGCAGGGCCTCCATCCAGAACGCCAGGTCGGCGAGGCTGTCATCGCCCGTCGCGGGCAGGATGTCGTGGGCGATGCCCGCGCATTTCTCGGTGAGCCGCTTGAGCGCGGGCATCAGCATGGCCATGGCCTGCGTGCCATCGAGCTGGGTTTCGACCTGCTCAAGCAGTTCATTGAGTTTGCCGGCGCGCTCGCTGCCGGCTATGGCCAGTCCGGCTATGGCCTCGCGCGCCAGCCTGACGGTGTCCATCATGCCAAGCCGGAACTCCGGCGCCGCCGCGCCATCGGTCCATTCTTCGCAGGCGTTGGCCAGCGCGATCAGGTGGCCGGCCAGGTTGCCGCTGTCCACCGATGAGACATAGGCAGGCGTCAGCGCGCGCAGATCCAGCGTCCCGTACCAGTTGTAGAAATGGCCATGGGAACGCGGCAGCTTGCGCATGGCGGAGAACGCCGCTTCCAGCCGCTCGACCGTCGCCGCCGTTCCACTCCAGCCAAAGTCGCGCGCGGCAATGGCGGAGAGCAGGTACAGGCCGATATTGGTGGGGGAGGTCCGGTGCGCGACGACCGGTCTTGGCTGCTCCTGGAAATTGTCGGGCGGAAGCATATTGTCCGCCGGCGTCACCATGGTCTCGAAGTAGCGCCAGGTGCGGCGCGCGGTCAGGCGCAGCTCGCGCGCGTCCGTGTCCGACACTACCAGCCGCCTGCCGACCTTCGGCGCCCGGCTTGCCCACAGCGCAAGCACCGGCGCCGTCAGCCAGAGCAATCCAAGGGGAAGCACAAGCGGCCAGGAAACGGGGGCGAAGCCAAGCGTGCCGGCCATCGCCGCCAGCGTCAGCGATACCCCGCCCGCCATCTGCCGGTAAGAGCCGCCCAGGTCGAGCCGTGGACTGGTCATCGACTGGGCGGCCGTGGTCCATTCCAGCAGGTGGCGGCGCGTGAATCGCAGCCGCGCCGCCGTCCTGGCGATGGCATCGGCCATCCGCCAGGCCACGTCGGGCAGGAACGCGAGCGTCAGCAGGACCTGCGTGGCGGCGCCGCGCAGGTCGCCGGCCAGCATCCCGACGTGATTGCGCAGCCGGATGCCGGCGCGGTGGGGAATCACGGAAAACATACCGGGAAAGAAAACAGGAATGACCATGGCCGCAAGCAAGAGCAGCGTGCCGCGCAAGGCGGCGCCCGGCGGCAGCAGCCAGCACGCGGCAAAGCCCAGCAGCAGCGAAGGCGCGAGCAGCGAGCGCCGCAGGTTATCCAGCATCTTCCAGCGGCCCAGCATCGGTACCGCCGCGCTGCCCGCGCGGCCGCGGAAAATCCAGTCGACAAGTTGCCAGTCACCGCGCGTCCAGCGATGCTGGCGCTTGGCCGCGACGTCATAGCGCGCAGGGAAATCCTCGATGACTTCGATATCCGAGGCCAGGCCGGCCCGGGCGAACGTGCCTTCGAAAAGATCATGGCTGAGCACCGCATTCTCCGGAACGCGGCCGCGCAGCGCGGCCTCGAAGGCGTCGACATCATAGATGCCCTTGCCGGTGTACGAACCTTCTCCGAAGATGTCCTGGTAGACGTCCGATGCGGCTGCCGCATAAGGATCGATGCCGCCCGGTGCCGAGAATATGCGCTGGTACAGCGAACCTTCGCTGCCAACCGGCAGCGAAGGCGTGACGCGCGGCTGCAGGATGGCGTAGCCGCCGGTGACGCGCTGCAGCTGTTCGTCAAACCGTGGCCGGTTCAGCGGGTGGGCCATCTTGCCGATCAGCCGGAGCGCCGCGTCGCGCGGCAGGCGCGTGTCGGCATCGAGGGTGATCACGTAGCGCACGCCGGGCGGTACCTGGGGCGGCTGGCCGTCAAGGGGGACAAAGCTCGTGTCCGTGGCGCCGCGCAGCAGCCGGTTGAGTTCATGGAGCTTGCCGCGCTTGCGCTCCCAGCCCATCCACACGCCTTCACCCGCGTTGAAGACGCGGCGCCGGTGCAGCAGCAGGAAGCGGTTGCCGGCGGGGCCAGGCCAGTAGCGGCGATTCAGCTCGCCGATCGCCTCGACGGCCACGGCCAGCAGCGCGGCGTCGCCCGGCATGGTCTCGTCGTCGGCATCGGTCCCATCGGTCAGCAGCGCGAAGGTCAGGTCGCCGCCGGCGCCGGCGAGGTGGTGGACTTCAAGACGCTCGATCTGCTCGCGCAGGCTGGCTTCGCTCGACAACAGCGTGGGGACCGCCACCAGCGTGCGCAGCGAACTCGGCACGCCTTCGGTCAGTTCAAGCCCCGGCAGGATGGATGCCCCAAAGGTCCAGCCGATCCCGCGATTGACCAGTGCCGTCGCCACCTCGCTGGCTGGCACAAGGCCTAGCAGGCCCACCAGCGCAAGCCAGCCGCCGGAGAGCGCGGGAACCGCCACCGCGGCGAGCAACCAGAGCGAAGCGGTGAGCAAGCCGATGGTGACGAGCAGGATCGCGCCCGCATAGCCGCCGATCCCAAGCGCGATATTGATACGGCTAAACCGCAGCCGTGCAGGGGGACGGAATCCGATCAACGCCTCGAAGGCACGCCTGCCCTCGGCGATCAGGTGATATCCCGGATCCCCGATGCGCTCCGCCTGTGCCACATCTGCGCTGCCGGCGGACGCGGCGCGCGCGGTGGCCAGCGCAAGATCGGCGATCTCGAGCTCCGAAGCCGGCGAGCCCCGGGCGAGTTGCTCGATGGCGCTGCGGTACAGATTGCGGGTGGCGAAATCCATCGCGGCATAGCCGCTGCCCACGCGCAACCGCTCGTCGACCAGGCTCACGCTCTCAAACAGCTCAGCCCAGTCGATGTCGGAAATCAAGCGCATGCTGGTGATGACATTGCGCACGGTGACGTTCGATGCGCCCTGGCGCTGCTGGGCGTGCCGCACCACGTCGTTGATCGATGCGCCCTGCAGCCCGAGCCGCTCCTCCAGCCAGCCGAGCGTTGGCGTGGTTCGGGGGTCCTGGTCCCTGAGCCGCTTGGCCAGTTGCGCGGCGAACAGTTCCGACAAAGGCGCCAACGGGCGCGAGGCGATATCCGTATCGAGCGCCGAGCGGGCRCAACCCGATTTGAGAAGCCGCTTCGACAAGGCGTCCGCGTCCGCGCGTGCGATGCGCCCGGCAGTGATCTGCTCCGCCAGCCGCCGCAGGTTTTCGATCAGGACAATGCGCAGCGTGATGGCCACCGCCCACAGTTCGCCGATGGTCAGGGGCTGCACGCGCTGGTAGGCGGTAATGAACCGCCGCAGGGTGTCAGGATCGACATGGCTGTCGGTATGCGCGACGAAGGCCCAGGCAAGGCCAAAGACGCGCGGGTAGCCGGCGAAGGGCCCCTCGCCAAGCTTGGGCAACTGGCGATAGTAACCAGGGGGCAGGTCGTCGCGTATCTCGCGGATCTGCGCCTCCACCAGGTGATAGTTGTCGAGCAGCCATTCGGCGGCGGGCACAACCGCCCTGCCGCTTTCCAGCTCCGCCGCGCCGGCCCGGTAGGCCGCCAGCAAGACCGCGGCATTGTCATTGAGGCGGCTGCGCAGGGACCGGACACGCGGCGGCTTTGCCGTGACGGGCTGGGCGGCGGCAAGGCTTTGCGCATGCTGCTCCAGCCGCTCGATGCCGAACAGTTCCTCCCGTACGGGTGCCTTGTCGTCCCACGGCGAAGGCGAGCGGGAATACTCGAACGTACGGCCTAGAGCTGAATACATGCGCGCCTTGGTTGTCAACGTGGATCGGGAAACGGACTCGCCTCCTTGAAAACGGCTGGCCGGCAAGCTCCGCGCTTGCCGGCCATCATGCGATCGCTTCGCGGACTGTTGCGCTCACGAGAACGTTGTCGCCTATAAGCGACCCATAAGTAACAACACAACCACCACTAGCAGCAGCACGCCTAGCACGCCGCTAGGCATATAGCCCCAGGAACGGCTATGCGGCCAGGTCGGCATGACGCCGAACAAGACCAATACAAGCACGACCAGCAATACGGTTCCTAACATGTAACGCTCCCTTTCCGACTCCGCGTTTCGGCCAGGCCTCCACAGCTATCTCGCCAGGGGGGCCGGAATCTTCGAGCCCGAGGCAAAGGTAGCCGCGCCACTTCGCGTCACTTGGCACGGGCCTGACCGCTAACGTCACCCTGCCATTGATTGGGTATGTTGTCGGTACGATGACGGACAGTGCGGACAGTGTGGCGCCGCCGGGCCGCCGGGACTGTGTGACAAGCGGGAATCAAATCCAGCGCCCGGAAACCGTCCGGGAAGAAGATGACCTGCCGTGTATGGTCACGCAGCGCTGCGGATCCGCAGCGGATTCGTTGCGGGAAGAGACGCAGCGATGAGAATGGCATGACAACCATCGGCAGCCCAGGGCCCAGGTGATGGCAGCATGCTTCGGGGAGGCACTGGAACCGAGAGCCCTGGCGGAAAGGAGCGGGGCGCGACTGAGGACCCGGTACCGACACAGCCTGGCGCGCACATTTGGCGCGCCGCTGTGCCTTCATCTTCGCATACTCTGCCCCTRTTGCCCGCCTTATATTTTTGCGGGAACGTTTCCTGATTCCGGCTACGCGGGCGCGTGGCTTTGGCGCCGCCTGACGAGTGCCGGTTCGGGCCGGGCTCCGGCAGCCGCGCTTAGCGCGCCATCAGTTTCGCGGCAATGCCCGCGACATGCCGTCCCTGGTAACGGGCGATCGCCAATTCGTTCTCGCTGGGTTGGCGCGAGCCATCGGCCGCGGTCAGGGTAGACGCGCCATAAGGCGAACCGCCGGTGATCTGGCTCATGTCGAGCAGACGCGCCTCGGTGTACGGCACGCCCACGATCACCATCCCCTGGTGCAACAGCGTGGTGTGGAAGCTGGTGATGGTGGTTTCCTGTCCTCCATGCTGGGTCGCCGTGCTGGTAAAGACACTCCCGACCTTGCCAACCAGCCCGCCGCTCATCCACAGCCCGCCAGTCTGGTCGAGAAAGTTGCGCATCTGCGCGCACATATTGCCAAAGCGCGTGGGCGTGCCGAACAGGATGGCATCGGCGTCGGCCAGTTTCTCCGGCACGGCCATCGGCACATGGGCGAAGGCCGCGCGGGCGGCCTTCGCCCCACTCTTTTCCAGCACGGCGTCGGGCACCAGTTCCGGCACTTGCAGCAGCGCCACCTCGGCGCCGTCAACTTCGCGCGCGCCTGCCGCCACGGCTTCGGCCATCTTGTAGACGTGTCCGTACATGCTGTAGAAGACCACCTGAATCTTGCAGGTCATGACAAGGCTCCTGTGTGTAGGAAGGGGCAGGCGCCCGGAGGACGTCCGCAACAGAAGTAGCCGGCACTGATCATCGCCGGCGCGGGGCGCGCACATACGGTATGCAGTGCCGCCCATCTGCTTGAGTCTAGGCGACGACAGCGCGCCGCGCGACGGCGGCCACCCTTCCCTTCGCATCCGCGCCGCCTACAATGAAATACCCTGGGATGTGCCCGTGCCGCGCGGCACGGGCCTGCCGGGCCCGCGTCAACGAGGGAGATTCGCGATGACAACGGCATGTCCGCATCTCGCGCTGAGCCACCCTGTCACACCGAGCGCAAGCGGTTGCGAGGAATGCATGCGCAGCGGCGACGAATGGGTGCACTTGCGCCTGTGCCTGTGCTGCGGCCACGTCGGCTGCTGCGACGATTCCCCCAACCGGCATGCCACCCGGCATTTCCTCGCCACCGAGCATCCGGTGATCCAGTCGTTCGAGCCGGGCGAATCCTGGCGATGGTGCTATATCGACAAGCTGTTCATCCCTTGAAGGGCGTCCAGCCAATGCCCGGCAACACCGCCAAAGCCCCTAAAGGCGCTGAAGCCGCTGAAGCCGCAAGCCAGTCCAGACACGCCAATCCCGCAAGGAGAATGCCATGCTGTCGACTCCCATTGACCAGACCGATCACGTGCTGGGGCGCGCAGCGGCCCACGTCACCGTGGTCGAGTACGGTGACTTCGAATGCCAGTATTGCCACCTGGCCTATGGCGGCGTGAAGATCCTGCTCAGCCGTTACCACGACCGCGTGTGCTTTGTGTACCGCCATTTCCCGCTGACCGCCTGGCACCAGCTGGCCRAGGGCGCCGCCGAAGCGGCCGAGGCGGCCGGAGCCCAGCACAAGTTCTGGCCGATGCACCAGCAAATGTTCGAGCGGCATCACGGACTCAAGCCCGCGGCCTTGCGGCAGTACGCCGCCGCGCTGGAACTGGATCTTGAGCGCTATGACTACGACATGAAGTCCCACTCCTACCTCCAGCGTGTGCGCGAGCACCAGCAGAGCGGCATCGCCAGCCATGTGCGCGGCACGCCGGCCTTCTTCGTCAACGGGGTGATACAGGATGTGACCTTCGGCATGGAGCATCTCGACCACGCCATCGCCGCAGCGCTGCACCGCTGGGGGGCTGGCTAGCCGCCGGCGGGCGTTGCCGCCTCCGCGGCGCTATAGACGTGCCGCGTGGCCAGCAGCGATGCAAGATCGGCATCGCCGGCAATCACCGCCTTCAGGATCTGCGCGTGCTCGTCCCAGTTCTGCTGGGCGCGCAGGTGGTGAGCCGGCGCGAATACCAGCCCGGTGCGCTCACGCAGCGAGCGCATCATGTCTTGCAGCACGCTGTTGGCGGCGATGGTGCCCAGCACCTCATGAAAACGGAAGTTGAGCGCGAGCAGGCACTCGGCCTCGTCCTCGCGGGCGGCCGCGCTGCCCTGGCGCAGGACCTCCTGCAACTCGGCGACCAGCCGCGGGTCGCGCCGCTGCGCGGCCAGCCTGGCATTGAGGCCCTCCAGGGTGGCGCGCACTTCGACCATTTCCCTGGCGACATGCTCCGACAGGCAAGCCACCGAGGCGCCGCGGCGCGGCTCGATGCTGACCAACCCTTCGGCCGCCAGCGCGCGCAGCGCTTCGCGCACCGGCACGCGCGACACGCCCAGCTCGGCCGACAGTGTGTGTTCCACCAGCCGGTCGCCCTGGCGGTAGGCGCCGCCGACGATGCGCTGGCGCAGCGTGTCGGTCACCAGCGCGAACAGCGGCGAATGGYGCGTGCCGAGGTTATCGCCGGAAAGCGCCGCCTTGGCGCCGGGTGGAACACTGCCGGATTGGTCGGACATGTTCGTCATGTGGTCGCGCGACATGGCGAGCGCCTGGCCCGCCACGTGCGCGTGGGTTCAGCTGCGTTGGAAGGTGAAGCTGTCCGCGTAGATATGCGCGCCGCTGGCACCGAGCGCGAGGAACGTCTCGCGCGCGTCGCGGATCATGTCCGGCGAGCCGCACAGGTAGATCGCATGTTCGGACAGGTCCGGCAGGTCGGCGGCGACGGCGTGCTGCACATGACCGCGCCGGCCGCTCCATGCCTCGTCCGCGCGCGACAGCACCGGTACGTACTGGAAATCGTAGAGACGCGCGCCCCACGCCTGGATCTGCTCGTGCATGTAGAGATCCGCCGCGGTGCGCATGCCCCAGTACAGCGAGACCGGCGGGCAGTCCGGATCGTCCATCAGCGATTCAAGGATGCTCTTGATCGGGGCGAGGCCGGTGCCGGTGGCCACCATCACCAGCGGACGATAGTCGTCCTTGCGGAAATAGAAGCCGCCCAGAGGCAGCTCCACGTCGAGCCGGTCGTCCGAGCGCAAGCTGGCCAGCAGGCGTTCGGTAAAGTAGCCGCCGGGAATGCGGCGCACGTGCAGGTCCACCGTGCGGTCTCTCGGCACCGACGCCATCGAGAAGCTGCGCGCGATGCCGTCGCCGGTGAAGATCTTCAGGTACTGGCCGGGGCGGTAGTCGAGCGTTTCCGCCTGCGGCAGTTCCAGCGTCAGGTGCACCACGTCGGCGCTGAGCGGCGCGATATTGCGGATCACGGCGGTGTGCCGCGCGGGTTCGGCGCATGGCTCGCCCGGCCGCGCGGTGCTGATCACCAGGTCGCTGGTGGGCCGGGCCTGGCATGCCAGCGCAAAGCCTTCGGCCTCTTCTTCCGGGGTCAGGCCCATGGGGTACTCGTCATAGGCCACCGCGCCTTCGACCAGCCTGACGCGGCACGTGGCGCAGCCGCCGAAGCGGCAGTCGTGCGCCATCTGCACGTTGGCGCGCAGGGCACCGTCCAGCACCGTTTCGCCGGCGCCGGCTTCGAATGATTGCTGGGATTCGAGGAGATGGATGCGGTAGGACATGGCTGACTCGGAATGCGTGGGGATATGGGCTTTGAAACCTAAAACCTAAAACCTAAAACCTAAAACCTAAAATCTAAAACCTAAAGTCAAAGGCGGTTTCACCCCCCTGCGGGGGGCGACCTACTTTCTTGTCTCGCCAAGAAAGTAGGCAAAGAAGGCGCGCCGGATGGGGCGACACCCCCTCGGGATCCGGCGAAAAGAGCGGCCGGGACCCAAACTCGCATCGCCTTAAGGCGATACTCAAACATGGGTCCCTCTTTTCCGCTCTTTTCGCCGGATCCCGAGGCGCCCCATACGGCCTGGTACACCTT